>JAOTZF010000001.1 GCA_029861485.1 Thermoleophilia bacterium
GCCGGGCAAGATCTCTCGCGAGGCTTTGGGGCGGTCGTAGTGTGAGGGTTCGAACGTGACCCACGCCCTGGGGTCAAGACGGGCCTAGTGGGATTGAAGTTGAACCCACACCCCCTGTAAATCGGATTGTTCGACATTCTTCAAAGCCTGAGGCTTCCTCCAAGATAGGCCGACGCAAGGAAGTGGGACTCAAGTTGAACCCCGTCAGGCTGGCGCGCGCCCAAATCGCCGGCTGAGGGTATGCCAGCCGGTGCACGAAATGGTTGGAGGCGTGGTCGCGGCTCACATCGTGATGAGGACCTTGCCCCGGGCGCGCCCAGCCTCGATGTAGCGGATCGCTGCGGGGACCTCCTGCAGTGGGTAGGTTCGGTCGATGACGGGTATGACCTCTCCCGCTTCGATGAGTTCCTTCACCGACTGAAGCGCCTCTTTGCTGCCCTTGAAGAAGGGCGCATGGAGCGTCTGTTTGATGAACGGCGACAACATCATCGCGCGGAGGTTGCGGTCTGTCCCACCGACCCAACGCCCACCCCGTCCGCCGATTATCACGAGGGTGCCGTCGGGCGCGAGCCCGCGCCGGAGGTGCCGAAGAGACCGGTTGCCGGCGGTGTCCAGGATGACGTCGTAGCGCCGAACCCCATCCGCGAATTCCTCCTTGGTGTAGTCGATGACGTGATCCGCGCCAATCGATCGCACGAGATCCATCTTCGCCGTGCTGCAAAGGCCGGTTACCTCCGCACCGAGCGTCTTGGCGATCTGAACTGCGAACGTGCCGACGCCCCCCGCCGCACCGATGACCAGCACAGTCTTTCCCGGCGTGACCTCCCCGAGATCGCGGAGCGCCCGCAAGGCTGTCGGACCGGACGAGGGCACGGCGGCCGCCTGTTCGAAAGTGAGGCCCTCCGGCTTCCCAACCAGGGTGTCCGCCCTGGCGCACGTGTACTCGGCAAGGGAGCCATAGCCGGTACGAAAGCAGTCTCCGAACACCTCATCACCCGGCTGGAACTCGGTCACACTCGCTCCGATCGCCTCCACCAGGCCGGCGAAATCCGTGCCGCGCACGGGAACCTTAGGTTTGCGGAACCCGAAGCCCATCAGCCGGATCACGTAGGGCACTCCGGTGGTAAGAGCCAGTTCACCGGGATCAATGGCGGCCGCGCGAACTTCTACCAACACCTCATCGGGCCCGATCGCCGGAACATCGATGTCTTCGATACGAAGGACCTCGGGTGGGCCGTATCGGTCTTGGACCATCGCCTGCATGGCACCTCTTCGCGTTGAGGCGCGGACGGCGCCGGTTCTCACGGATGTCAAGCAACGCTAGTCCGTGGTCTGACGCCGAGACGTCCCCGAAAGCCCCTGAAACGGTCTGCGGCAATGCCGCGCCGCGGGACGGCGGAGGTCACTCGCTCTATGGAGTGGAGCCTGTCCGCCTCAGACCTGCGAGCCCGGGAGCTGCTGCTATCGGATATCGCTAGGCGGTTGACGCGAGACCGCACCCGGAGTGAAACGGGCCGTGGGATTGAAGTTGAACCCACACCCCCTGCAAATCGGCTTGTTCGACATTCTTCAAAACCTGAGGCTTCCTCCAAGATAGGCCGACGCAAGGAAGTGGGACTCAAGTTGAACCCCAACGTCGTCGGCCAGACGCCGGTCTGTCTGTGTTGGTTTGGGAGCGTCGGACGACTACGAGCTGACAACGACCTCGCGTTGTGAGGTGGCGGTGGCATGCTTCTGGGGCAGATGCCGCCTCATCGTGGACTGACCATGAGGCGTCTATTCGTAAGCAAGCGTGTCACGGATGGTGAGCTTGGCTGCGACCCGCGCGGGGCGGGTTGCGCCGAGCGCTCCGATGACAAGCGCAATGGGAATCCAGACGGCGATGCCGACCCACGAGAGGCTGGCCGGTAGCGACGCCGCGAGCAGACTGCTGCCGATCACCTCGCGCAACAAGAAGTCCACCACGAAGGAGAGGGCAATCCCGAGCACGCATCCGGCCGCAGCGATGGCGAGCCCTTGGAGTAGCAGCAAGCGCGTAACGGCCCAACCCGATGCGCCAAGTGTGCGGATCACCCCGACCTCACGGGTCTGTTCGATGACTCCGAGAGTCATTGTGCCGGCCACTCCGATCGCGGCCACGATCGCCAGGATGGCTCCGACCGCCAGCAGGAGAACAACGACGAGAACGAAGAGATTGTTGACCAAGTCCCGGCGATCAGAGTTGGTTTGGACCACGCCGACCGGAATCCCCGCGTCGCGAGCGGTCGCCTCAATGCGGTCGGCGACTGCAGCCTGATCGGCGCCCGGTGCGAGTCGCACGGCCAGGAAGTTCGTCTGCCCGACCTCGCCGAGCTCGGCCGCCAGATCCTCGGTTGGCACGTAGACGACAGGGCCGACCAGGGTGGTGGTCGAAACACCGACGATTCGCCACTCGCGGCGGGCCCCCTCGATGTCGAGTACCACCTGGTCACCGACGCCGACATCGGATTCCTCATCGGCGAAGTGAGAGTTGACCACGATTGGATGGTCGTCGGCCGCCTCGAACCACCTACCTTCAATCAGGGTTGGGTCGATTGACGGCGAGCCGGTCGGTGCCGCGATGAGGCTGACATTCTCGTTCTCCGTCCCATCCGGACGGATGCGGAACGCCTGCTTTTCGAACCAGCCTTCGACTCCTTCGACCGCCTGATCCTTCTCCAGGACCGCAGCGGCCGTCTTGAGTTCGGTGGTTTCGGTGAGTGCGAGCTCGACGTCATATGACCAGTAGCCGGCAACGTCATCACCGAGGCGCGAGAGGGCTTGACCGGTGCTGAGAACGCCGACAAGAACAGCGCCGCTCACGGCGATGGTCAGCACGGTGAGTACAAGCCGGGAGCGGTTTCGCACGGCGTTTCGATAGGCAAGCACTGTCGGTCGGGCGAAGGGCAGGACGGCCCGTCCTCGGCGCGCGGGTGTGGTGATTCCCCGGTCGGAGATTGCCTCTTGGACTGTGACGCGCGAGGCCCGGCGGACCGAGA
Organism: Thermoleophilia bacterium; assembly: GCA_029861485.1. Lineage (GTDB taxonomy): Bacteria > Actinomycetota > Thermoleophilia > Miltoncostaeales > Miltoncostaeaceae > CAMYIK01. The sequence continues at coordinate 3,018 of JAOTZF010000001.1, forward strand.
GGATCACCGCGGCGATGGGAAGCAGCGTGGCGATCACGATTTCAATCACGATGGTCGCCCACGGGATACCCAGCGGCTCGAGATCGAAATTGGCCAGGTCGGCAATGAAGCCGGCGAGGAACCGACCGGTCAGCACTGAGAGCGGAATCGCCACGATGAGGGCGCCCAGGGATAAGAGCAGCACGTAGGCGAGGTATTGAGTGGTCAGCTGTCCCGATGTGCCGCCGATTGCCTTCATCACTCCGACCTGGCGTCGCTGTTGCGCCAAAAGCGCGGACACCGTGTTGATCACCAGGGCGACGGCAATCACGAGCGCAAGCAGCGACAGCAGCCGCATGATGGAGACGACGGATGCTATGGCGTTGTTGGCCCGGTGCTCGCTCGGCTCTTGAATGGCGCTCGACTCGATAGCAACGTTGGCCGGTTCGAGCACGCCATCGCGAACCGCGGTGGTCATCCCGATCGCCTGATTGCGATCCAACGGATCATCGGAGGCTCGGATGTAGAGCGAGTTGAGGAGTCTCGAGCCTGTGAGCTTGGCCATCGTCGCCATCGACAGATAGGCGCGTGCCGGACCACCGAGTGTGGGTGTGACTTCGTAGACGTCAAAGGCGGTCCCGTTGACTGGTAGATCGACCGGCGTCTTGCCGGGCAGGTTGATTGAGACCGTGTCGCCGACCCCTGCGCCCAGTTCATCGACCGACGACCGTTCCACCACGATTGCGTCGTTTGTCGGGGGCCACGTGCCGGTAGCGGGCTCAATTTTCGCAACCCGGTTCTCCGCGAAGTCGTTCATCGCGACGAGCTCCACGTTGACCGAGTCGCCCTTTGCATTGGTGACGCGCGTTTCGAGAATGCGCCGCCCCTCGACCTCGCTGACCGTCGGGTGGGCCGCGACGTCGTCCACCAGTTCGCTCGAGAATGGCTCGGTTCGCAGCATCGCCGAGGGTGGGTTGGCACCCAGGAAGCTCGACTCGAACGAGGTCCCAATCGTGGCGCCAGCCAAGTACATGGCGCCAACCGCGAGCATTCCAACCGCGAGCGAAGCAATCGCCAAGATCGAGCGTGACTTGTTGAATACGAGGTCCGAGCGGACCTTGCGCCAGCGCGAGCCCATCACGCCACCCTCGCGCGTTCTGAGACAGCACCGTCTTTGACTTCGACGATCCGACGGGTGCGCTCGGCCAGCTCCCGGTCGTGTGTGACCATGAGGATGGTCCGATCGCTCTCGACCAGCTCATCGAAGAGATCCATCATCGTGGACGCAGACTCCGAATCGAGGTTTCCCGTCGGCTCGTCGCCCAGGATGATCGGAGGGTCGTTGGAGAGGGCGCGGGCGATCGCCGCGCGCTGTTGTTGACCGCCTGACACCTCAGAGGGCAACTTCTCCGCCTGGTCTGCGAGTCCGACCCGATCCAGAAGCTCGCGCGCAAACTCAGGCCGCTGCCGCCGAGGGTGGACCCCACAGAAGTCCATCGGAAGCATCACGTTCTCGGCCAGGCTCAGCGTGGGAAGCAACTGGAAGAACTGAAAGACGACACCGACGTTCTTGCCGCGCCACCGCGCGGTCTCGTTTTCGTTGAGCGCCGATACCTCGACGCCGTCCACGACGACCCGGCCCTCGGTGGGCCGGTCAATGCCTGCCATCAAGTTGAGTAGTGTCGATTTACCCGAGCCAGAGGGCCCGACCACTCCAACGAACTCGCCAGCGCCGACCAACAGATCCGCGCTCTTTAGCGCGGTGAAGCTGATGCCACCGGTCGTATAGGTCTTCGATACCCCGTCAAATCTGATCAGCCCGGAGGTGTCGTCGTCGTTGGATGGCGAAGAATCGTCCTGAGAATGTCGTCCAAACCGCACCGTCTGCACCTCCGTTGTGGTCTCCCGAAGGCTCTTCGGGGATCGCCGCGTGGCACAGGATGCGTCGGTCCCCCAGGGCACGCATCCGTGGCAATCCACATGCAGTTCGGGCGCTACTGGAGCGGCCGGACCGGGTGGCAGGCCCGGCCGTGAGCGAGAAGATGGCGTTTGGCGCCACTGAAACGCCTGGAACGCGCCACATTAGGGCGAGCAGCGATGCCGAGAAGCGAGCCAAGAAACCCCTGCATGACCATCATCCGGACTCCGTAGTTATCCGCATGCGGGAATCCGCCCGTGCGTAGCGCGACAACAAGGACTCACGAGTCCAAGGCCAGGCTGCAGCCAGCCAGGGTTCGGTTTTCACTGGACTACCGGCACGGGCCTGTATGCACCCGAGCTCACTGACCCTCGCCGCCGGACGACCGACAAGGTCGGCCTCACGCCTTCGGCGGCGGGTCGATCTACGGGTTAGCTAGCGCTCCAGTCGGTAGTCGTCGGTGCAACGGGGTCAGCGCGAGGCCGAGACGCCAAGTAATGGTGGCGCAACTCGTCATCCTGGTCGGCCTGGATGTTGCGGAGATCTTCCGCGTGTAGTCAGCAAGAGTCCGGAGCGGGCCGGGTTCGAAAGCGACTCATTTCTTCGTGCTCGGCCGCAGCGATACGAAGACACCGCGACCAGGGGAAAGCCCCGTTGTCCACAGGACGTACGGGCTTAGTGGGAGTGAGGTCGAACCAAACCCGTTATCTCGCGATGGCGAGGACGGGCAAGCGCGGACTCTCGCCATTGCCGGGAGTCGCCCGTTGTTATCGGGGTTTTCCCCGGATGCCTCGTGCCGCGAACGACCCCGATGATCTGCGCTCGAACGCGCGTTACACACGCCCGGTATTGGCGCGCGGCGAGTTCCGGGAGGGGTACGAAAGATGGAAGGCAAACCGACCCCAGACGACCCGTCGGACAACGAGGCTGACGCCAGCGCGAACCGTCGCTGGCCGACATGGAGACGGCTCCTGTTCATCGTCGGGGCCATCGTGGTCGGGTTGCTCGTCCTCATCCAGGCGGTGCCCTACGGACGCGATCACACCAATCCCCCAGTGACGGCCACGACAACCTGGGACAGCCCGCAGACCCAGTCACTCTTTGCGACAGCGTGTGGCGACTGCCATTCCAACGAGACCGAGTGGCCGTGGTACTCCAACATCGCGCCGGTCTCCTGGCTGACCGAAAAAGACGTCAAGGACGGTCGCGAGGAGCTGAACACCTCGGAGGCGCAGTCCGAGGTTGAAGTCGAGGAGATGGTTGAGGTGATCCGCGACGGGAGTATGCCGCCGTGGTTCTACACCATTCCCCACCCCGACGCCGACCTCTCTTCTCGAGAGAAAGAGGCCCTCATCACGGGGCTTGAGGCCACCTTCCTCGGTAGGGAGACCACTGACCCACGAGGTGAGGAGGCGGAGTCTGAGGACGAGCAGGACGAATCCTGAGCATCCGGTCCAGCGAGTACTCCTCGTGTGACCCGTTCGAGCAGACCTAGCTGAACCGGCCTGGGGGTGATGGAGGCTTCTGACCGCTGAGAGGATGGAAGCCATGAGCAAGAGGTATCCCCCGGAGATGAAGGAGCGCGCCTGTCGCCTGGTGGCCGACTGGCGACGTGAGCGACAACGATCAAACGGCGGCTTCAACGAGGTCGCGGCGCAGCTTGATGTCCACCCCGAGTCTCTACGCGGCTGGTTTCGCCAGTGGCAGATCGACGCCGGTGAGCAACCGGGCATCACGACGGAGGAGCAGAAGCGGATCACCGAGCTGGAGAGGGAGGTCCGAGAACTCCGACGAGCCAACGAGATCCTCCGGTCTGCCTCGGCTTTTTTCGCGGCGGAGCTCGACCGCCCACGAAACTCGTCGTGAGCTACATCGACCAGCACAAGGACCAGTTCGGGGTCGAGCCCATCTGCGGCGCTTTGCAGGTGGTCTCATCGACCTACTACGCCGCCCGCTCGCGTCCGCCCTCTGCGCGCCAGCGCGAGGATCAACGACTCAGTGCTGAGGTGATGCGCGTGTTCGAGAGCAACTACCGGGTGTACGGCAGGCGCAAGATCTGGGCTCAGCTCAACCGCGAAGGCATCCCGGTCGGGCGCGACCGGGTGGAGCGCCTGATGAAGCAGGCAGGCATCGCGGGAGCAGTCCGAGGAAAGAGAGTCAGAACGACCCGTCCGGACGAGCGCGCTCCACGTGCGCCTGATCTGGTCGATCGCGATTGGGCGGTATCTGCGCCCAATCGCGTCTGGGTCTCGGACTTCACGTACGTGGCCACCTGGTCGGGCATGGCGTATGTGGCGTTCGTGATCGATGTCTACTCACGACGGATCGTGGGGTGGCGGGTCGCCTCATCGATGCGCACCGCACTCGTGCTCGATGCGCTCGAGCAGGCAATCTGGGCGCGTGATGAGCGCCTCGAGGGCCTGATCGTTCACACCGACGCCGGCAGTCAATTCACGGCCATTCGTTTCACCGAGCGCCTGGCTGAGGTCGGTGCGGCACCATCGGTGGGATCGGTCGGCGATCCGATCGACAACGCGATCGCCGAATCGACCATCGGGCTCTACAAGAGCGAGCTGATCCGACGGCGCGGGCCCTGGCGCACCCTCGATGAGCTGGAGTTCGCCACCTTCGAGTACGTCGACTGGTTCAACCATCGTCGCCTGCACGGCGAGATCCGCCAGCGACCACCTGCCGAGGTCGAAGACCTCTACTACCGTCAACGACCCGCCCCGATGGAGGGGCTCAACTCAGAAGAAATCGGTCTCCACTAAGCCCAGGCCGGTTCATTTTGCTGGAGGACCCCTCAACCGTGATCCAAACGGGGCCGACCGGCAGATGGACTCCACCTCAACGCCACCCCCTCTGTCAATCACTGGTGGACCTGACCCCCTCTCACGGACACCTGCTGACCGGAGAGAACCCGGCACGAAAGGGGCCCCCACGGCCCACGACTGCAACGCTGCTGATCTCGATGCCGTGATCGCCGCGCGACTGACGGGTGCGCCATCGGCTCGACGGCGAGTGGTTGATCGAACACGATCGCGGCTGTCCTGGCCCTGTCGAACACGCAGCGACAGCCGGGCCACAGAGCCGAGGCCGCCTTTGCCACGCGTCGCGGAGGCAACCAAAGACCCCGTCTGAACGGCGTTCTCGTAGTCGGGGCGGCAGGATTTGAACCTGCGACCTTCCGGCCCCCAGCCGGATGCGCTACCAGGCTGCGCCACGCCCCGTTCCGGCCGAGGCTACCACAGGCCCCGCGGCACTCACGGCAGGCTCTCCCAGAGCTCACGCACTGCGGTCGCGGTACCTGCCAGCGGTACCTGCTCGGCGCGCTGATCGGCCCTGACCTGGGCCTCGATCGGACCATCGGGAAGGGTCCGCTTTCCGATGGTCAGTCGCAACGGGCAACCGAGCAACTCGGCCTCCACGAACTTCTCGCCGGGCTTCACGTCCTCTCGGTCGTCATAGAGCACGTCGAGTTTCGCCTCTGTGAGCTCGACGAAGAGCCGGTCTGCCAGCTCCGCCTGCTCCGTCCCGGACGCCCCGATGAGAACGAGGTGCACGTCGAACGGCGCCAGCGGCTTCGGCCAGACGATGCCGGCGTCGTCGTTGCTCTGCTCGATCGCCGCGGCGGCGATTCGGGCGGGGCCGATCCCGTAGGAGCCCATGACGATCGGGCGCTCGTTGCCATCCTCGCCGAGATACGTCGCCCCAAGCGCCTCCGAGTAGCGGGTGCCCAGCTTGAAGATGTTGCCGAGCTCGATCACCTTCTCCAGCAGCAGCGGCTGGCCGTCGACCACGCTCAGCTCACCCTCGAGCACCTCCCGGATGTCCGCGGTCTCGGCGGTGAAGTCACGCCCGAGCACTGCGCCGCGCAGATGGACGCCCTCGCGATTGGCCCCAGTGACGTAGTGACCTCGAGCGATGGTCTCGTCGGCGATTACGCGCACGCCGTCGAGGCCGACCGGGCCGATGGAGCCCGGGGGGCAGCCGAACCACTGCTCGATCTCCTCGGGGTGCGCCGCGCGGTGGGGCCCGATGATCCTCGCGAGCTTCTTCTCGTGCACCTGATGCTCGCCACGGACGATCGCGAGCACGGGGCCGTCGTCGTTCACGACGCACACGTTCTTCGAGAGTCGGGCCGCGGGAAGCCCGGTGAGTTGCACCAGCTGGTCGATGGAGCCGACATCGGGGGTGTCGAATGGCTCGGGCTCGCCGGGCGTCTCGCCGAAGGCGGGCTCGTGCGCGACCGATACCGCCAGCTCGACGTTGGCCGCATAGCTCCCATCGGCGGTTCGAGCGATGAGGTCTTCCCCGGCCGGGCTCGGGGCCATGTACTCGTGCGCCCCGCGGCCGCCCATCATGCCCGTATCGCTCTCCACGCGATGCCACCTGACCCCACACCGATCGAAGATGCGCCGATAGGCGATCGAGTGCGCCTGGTAGGAGGCGTTAAGACCGGCGTCGTCGCGGTCGAACGAGTACGAGTCCTTCATCTGGAACTCGCGCACCCGCAGCAGCCCGCCCTTGGCCCGTGGCTCATCGCGGAGCTTGGTGTGGATCTGATACCAGGACTGAGGAAGGTCACGGTAGCTCCGGAGCTCGCGCGCGGCGTGCCAGGTGATGATCTCCTCGTGAGTCATCGCGAGGACCATCGCCCGGCCCCCCCGATCTTCGAGGCCGAACTGCTCATCCAACGGGTAGCGCCCGGTCTGCTCCCAGATCTCGGCGGGATGCAGCACCGGCATCATCAGCTCTTGGGCGCCGATCGCGTCCATCTCCTCGCGGATGATCCGGTTGATGCGCTCGAGGACCTTCAGGCCGAGCGGCAGGATCGTGTAGAGCCCCGCGGCGAGCTGACGCACCAACCCGGCGCGCACCATCAGCTTGTGGCTGATCGCCTCGGCATCAGCCGGGGGGTCGCGCAGGGTCGGCCAGAGCCGGCCGGACAGGCGCCACGAGCCCGCGACCGGAGCAGCGGGCATCGCCCAGCCCTCCGGGGCCTGAATGCTGTCCATCTCCTCGCTCACAGCGAGGGACCCTCTCACATGCGGCCGTCGGTACCGGCCAGGAGGTCCGCCGCCCGTTCGGAGTCGGCAACCGCGTTGTAGATGAAGAACGACAGCCGTGCCCGTCCGGCCCGCACGGCGGCGGTCACTCCGCCCCGGAGCAGCGCCTCAGCCCTTGGGGTGTCCACGCTCACGATCGCGCTGTCCGACGGCGGCATGTTCAGACGCTCACGCAGGTGGTTCGCGAGGCTCACGCTGTGGGAGCGGATGCGCTCGCGATCCAAACCGGCAAAGAGCTCGAGCGTCGGAGCCGCGGCCGCCATCGCCTGCCATGGAGGCGAGACGTTGAAGCGCCTCGCGTCGGGCGCCAGGCGGAGCGGGGGCCCGTACAGCGTCTCCCAAGGGTCCTCACCGCTGTACCAGCCGGGGAATCGCGGCGTCAGCCAGTCGTCGTCCGGGTCGGTTGTGATGAAGCCTGTGCCACGCGGGCAGCAGAGCCACTTGTAGGCGCCACATGCGGTGATGTCGAAGCGCTTGAGATCCAGCGGGAGCCAGCCGACGGCCTGGGTCACGTCGAGGTAGGTCCTGGCCTTGGCCTTACGTGCCGCCTCCGCGAGCCGGTCGGTGTCGATGACCCGGCCGTCGGCCGACTGGACGGCGCTTACAGCCACGAGGTCGTCGCGCGGGTCGATCTCATCGATGAGCCTCTGCAGGGGCACTGTGCGAACCCGTAGCCGCGAATCGGCCAGGAACGGGAACAGCAGCGAGGTGAAGTCCTCGCGCGCGGCAAGCACCCGGGCGCCCGCCGGAAGCGATGAGGCCACGAGCCCCGAGGCGACCGACACCTGGCTGATGATCGCGACCCACGAGGTGGGCACCTCCACCAGGCGGGCGTAAGCCGACCGCGAGCGCTCGACATCCGCATCGAAGGCCGGAATCAGCTTGCTGCCGTTCTCCCACACCCTGAGGTGCTCGTGAAGAGCGCTCAGTCCCACCTTCGGAGGCAGTCCGACCGAGGCGGTGTTGAGGTAACCGGGGCCGGCCGAGAACTGCTGGCGCACGACCTCGTCGAGGGACTCCACCGGATCCACGCGGCGATCCGACCTCAGGAGACGGCGGCAGACGAGTAGGTCCGCTCCACGTACTCCTCGACCATGGCGATGAAGTCCTCGGCGAGCGTCGGGCCGTGCAGGGTCGCCACCTTCTCCCCGTCCACGTACACCGGCGCCCGCGGCTGCTCGCCCGTGCCCGGCAGGCTAATGCCGATGTTCGCGGCCCGACTCTCCCCCGGCCCGTTCACGACGCAGCCCATGACCGCCACCGTCATCTCGGCGACGGCGGGACGATCGCGCTTCCACGCCGGCATCCGCGCGTCGAGGTGGGCTTGGATCTCCTCGGCCAGCTCCTGAAAGACGGTGCTCGTCGTGCGACCGCACCCCGGGCAGGCCGTGACCTGCGGCCGAAAGGCCCTCAAGCCAAGACTCTGGAGCAGCTCGTGGCACACTCGGACCTCGAGCGTGCGATCGCCGCCGGGCTCCGGTGTCAAACTGGCGCGAATCGTATCTCCGATGCCCTGCTGCAGCAGGATCGAGAGCGCCGCCGAGGTCGCGACGATACCTTTGGCCCCCATCCCGGCCTCCGTCAGACCGAGATGCAGCGGATAGTCGCAGCGCCGGGCGAGTTCCTCGTAGACGGCGACCATGTCCTGCAGCCGGCTGACCTTGCAGCTGATGACGATGCGGTCCGACGGGAGGCCGATCTCCTCGGCAGCTGCGGCGGAGCTTAGGGCGCTTTCCACGAGTGCACGCCGCACGACGAGCTCCGCGTCCTTAGGTTCGGACAGGCCGGCGTTCTCGTCCATGAGGCGATCGAGCAGCTCGGGATCGAGCGAGCCGGCGTTGACCCCGATCCGCACGGGCTTCGCGAAGCGAATGGCCGTCTCGATCATGGTCGCGAAGTTCTCGTCGTGGCGCGCACCGCGCCCGACGTTGCCCGGATTGATGCGCAGCTTGTCGAGTGCCTCCGCGCAGTCGGGCACCTCGGTCAGCAGGCGGTGTCCGGTGAAGTGGAAGTCGCCGACCAGCGGCACGGTCACCCCGTCGGCGCAGAGGCGCTCCCGGATCTCCGGCACCGCGCGCGCCGCTTCCCGGGTGTTTACGGTGATCCGGACGATCTCCGAGCCTGCCTCGGCGAGCGCGGTCACCTGGTCCGCGGTAGACCCGATGTCGGCGGTGTCGGTGTTGGTCATGGACTGCACGACGACCGGGGCGCCACCGCCCAGCGCGACGCCGCCGACGTCGCAGGCATGGCTTGTGCGCGTTGAGCGTGCCAACGGGCCGATCCTACTCCGGCGCGCCGGGGATCAGCGCCCGAGCTCCTCCGCGATGTTGCCGCCCCGGATCAACTCGATGTCGTTCTGCAGGATGTAGAGAAAGGCCAGCACTACGAGGATGATCCCAAACAAGGCGATCCGCTCGTAGACCTTCCCGGGCAGCGGTTTGCCCATGATCCGCTCGGTGAGCGCGATCACGATGTGCCCCCCGTCGAGCGGCAAGATGGGCAAGAGGTTGAAGACGCCGAGCGCGAAGCTGATCGCCCCGAGGAACGCGATGATCGTGATGAGGCCGTCATCGGCCACGACGTCGAAGATCGCGCCAGCCCCCACGACGGAGTTCACCTGCTGGCGTGCTTCCTCCTCGAAGATCAGGCGCTTGAAGAGATCGCCATATGCCTCGGTCAGCAGGACCATGCGATCCCACCCGAAATCCAGGCCGTCGATCGGACCGAGATTCGTGCGCCCCTCCTCAGGAATCTGCGCGAAGGTGAAACCCAGCTGGCCGCGCCCGAGCTCCTCGTTGATGACAACGGGCGCAACCGCTCCCGTGAGCTGCTCACCATCACGCTCGTACACCACCTCGATCGTCGTGCCGACGTTCTCCTGGATCTGGTACCGGATCCCTTCGACGATGCCGGGCTCAGCGCGAACGTTGTTCACCGAGATCAAGCGGTCGCCCGGCTCGAGACCGAGCTGCGCGGCGGGCGTGGGCTCGCCGTCGACGCTGGTGGTCACGGCCGCGACCTCGTTTGCCAGCGAGAAGTTCGGGGTGCCGATCCAGGCGATCGCCGCGAAGGCGATGAACGCCACGACGATGTTTACGGCCGGCCCCGCGAGGATCGTGGCGATGCGTCTGCCGGTGGTGGCGTTGTAGTACGTACGCGCCTCGTCCTCGGGCGGGACGTCCTCGCTCCGCGTCATCCCGGTGATCTTCACGTAGCCCCCGAGCGGCAGCCAGCCGATGCCGTACTCGGTCTCGCCGCGCTGAAACGACGTGATCGGCCGGCCGAAGAAGATCGAAAAGCGCTCGACCTTCATGCCCGACCACTTCGCGACCACCAGGTGCCCGAGCTCGTGAACGAGCACGAGGAACATCAGGATCGCAACGAACAGCCCGATGTCCAGAATGCTGTCCACGCTCATCGACCGGCTTCCGCCAAACCTGCAAGGCTGCCCTTCGCGGCCTCCCGGCCGCGTGCATCGGCCTCAAGCACGGTGTCTAGGTCGCGCGCGGGACCGGCGTGCACCGCGCCCAGCGTGGCCGCCACCACGCGAGGGATGTCGCCGAACGGCAGCCGGTTGTCGAGGAAGGCCTGTACTGCCACCTCGTTGGCCGCATTCATGATCGTGGGCGCCGTGCCCCCGGCCTCACCTGCGGCGCGGGCAATGGCAAGACATGGGAATGCTTCGGCATCCGGGACATGAAACGTGAGCTCGCGCCCCACGAGGTCGAAACGCGGCCCCTCCGGCGGCGCCTGCGGATGGCGCAGCGCATAGCCGATCGGAATGCGCATGTCCGGCGGACCGGCATGGGTCAGCAGGCTGCCGTCGACCAGACGGACCATGGCGTGAATCACCGACTGCGGATGCACGACCACCTCGATTCGGTCATACGGCAGCCCGAACAGGTGATGGGCCTCGATGATCTCGAGCCCCTTGTTCATCATCGTCGCCGAGTCGATCGTTATCTTGGCGCCCATGCTCCACGTCGGATGCGCGAGGGCTTGGTCGGGTGTCGCATCGGCGATCTGCGCGGCTGAGCGACCTCGAAACGGGCCCCCCGAGGCCGTCAGGACGCCCGCCGCCACCTGATCCTCCGACACACCCATGAGCAGCTGGAAGAGCGCCGAATGCTCCGAGTCGACGGGTATGAGCGCCGCACCGCTGCGCTTGCGTGCCGCCGCCACCAGATCGCCGCCCACGACCAGGCTCTCCTTGTTTGCGAGTGCGACGGGCAGGCCACGCTCCAGCGCCGCCAGCGTAGGCTGCAGCCCGACGGCACCGACGATGGCATTCAGGACGAGATCCGGCTGGGAGGCCTCGATCAGCGGCGCGAGATCCGGCGCGTACGGCACCGTGCCACCGCCTGCCGCGCAGCTGGTGTGGACGATGCCGCGATCTGCCGCTTGGGCCGCCATGGCGTCATGACGGACAGCACAACTGAGGCCGCAGGCGACGAGGTCTTCGGCTGCATCGATGACGTCGAGTGCCTGGACTCCGATCGACCCGGTCGAGCCGAGGACGAGGACGCGTTTCACCTCGTCCGAGTGTAGTGCCGTTGGCGGGCTACCCGTCCTGAACCAGCACCTGCGCGGTCTCGCAGAACGCCACGACGAGATCCACGCACGCGTCCAGATCATCCGGGTGGCACGCCTCGACCACCTGGTGAACGTAGCGCGCAGGAATGGACACGGCCCCCGCGATCGCCCCGTCGCCGGCGAGCTGAAGCTCACGGGTGTCCGTACCGCCCCTCGGCATCACCTCGAGCTGATACGGGATCCCTCGCTCCTCGGCAAGTGCCACGAGGTGGTCGACCACGGCGGTGGGAACGATCGCGCTGCGATCGAAGACTTTGATCGCCGCGCCGTCCCCGACGCTCGTCACGCGCTGATGGGGCTTGGCGTCCGGCCCGTCGTTGGCGAGCGTGATGTCGATGGCAAGGCCGAGGTGCGGCCTCACCCGCGAGGCCGCGACGCGGGCACCCCGCATGCCGACCTCCTCCTGCACCGTCGCCGCCGCGTGGATGTCGCAGGCGTGCTCGCCGAGACGCTTCACGGCCTCGATCATCACGTAGAGGCCCGCGCGGTTGTCAAGGCTCTTTCCGCTCACCAGGTCGCCGATGTCATCCAGGCTCCGCTCGCGCGTGACCCGGTCGCCGGGACGCACCAGCTCGCGTACCCGCTCCTCGGGCAGCCCAAGGTCCACATAGAAGTCCTCGACCTTCGCCGGCCGGCGTTTCTCCTCGTCGGTCATGAGGTGTACGGGCTTCGCGCCCATCACCCCGAGCAGATCGTCCCTTCCGTGTACCAGCACCCGCTGGGCCGTGAGGGTTTTCGGATCGAAGCCGCCCAGGGTGAGCACCCGAAGGAAGCCGCCCTCCTCGATGTGGCTGACGATGAACCCGATCTCGTCGGCGTGAGCCGCGAGCAGCAGTCGCGGGCCGTCGCCCGCGAGCCGCGCGACCGCGCCACCGAGGGGGTCGGTCACGAATTCGTCGGCTACTGGCTCCAGCTCGTCACGGACGAGTTGGATGACATCGCTCTCCTTGCCCGGAGCACCCGACGCGGCGCAGAGACGCTTGAGCAAATCGCGATTCACGGGGCCCGACCCTACGTGACCCGCCGCCTCATAGCACCAACCACACCGTGATGAGGTATCCCGGGATTACCGAGAAGAGCAAAGCGTCGAATCTGTCGAGCACGCCGCCGTGGCCGAGCAGAAGCGTGCCGGAGTCTTTGACATGCGCATCGCGCTTCAAACGCGATTCGAAGAGGTCTCCGAGGTATGCCGCGCCGCAGATGGCGGCTCCGAGCACGACGGACTCCAGATGCCCGATCCAGTCCATGTAGAGGCCCGCGACCCAAACGGCCAGCACACCGACCACGAACCCGACGACGAAACCCTCCACGGTCTTGTGCGGCGAGATGTTGGGGGCGATGGGCCGCCGCCCCCACAGCTTGCCGCCGAAGTACGAGGCGGTATCGAACACCCACGTGCCGACGAGCACGTTGATCACCGCGGCGTCACCGACCTCGAGCCGCCGCAACAGCACCAAGACGGCGAGCGGCGCCCCGAGGTAGAGCACTCCGAGCGCGGTGACGCCCAGGCGCGAGACCAGGTGCTTACCACCGGGCACCAGCACGGCGGCGAGTGCCAGGCAGCCGAGGGTCGCGCCCAGCCCGAGCACCATCGCCCGCTCAGGCGGGGAAACCGTGCCCGCGAAAACGACGGTCGCCGCAACCCCGACGTAGCCCGCCCAGCGGAGCGGCCGGTATGGGTCTGCGACCCGGTAGAACTCGAACAGCCCGATCAGCGAGATGATCAGCGCGAGGCCGATGAAGAGCGGCCCACCCAGGGCGACCGCGAGCAGGACGGCGATCACCCCCGGGATCGCGACGATGAGGCGCGTGGTCATCGCCCCCCGAACCGCCGCTCACGGCTCGCGTAGCTCGTGAGGGCCGCCTCGAAGTCCGACGTCGTGAATTGCGGCCAGAGGCGGTCCGAGAAGTACAGCTCCGAATAGGCCGACTGCCAGAGCAGGAAGTTCGACAGGCGGTGCTCGCCGCTTGTGCGGATGATCAACTCGGGGTCGCGCAGCTCGGGGTCATACATCAAGCGTCCGAACTCCTCCTCGCCGGCCTCGGCCCCGTATTCGGCCACGAAGCGACGGGCAGCCTCGACGATCTCACCACGGCCGCCGTAGTTCATCGCGACCACGAATCGCATACCGTCGTTGTCGGCCGTGAGCTCCTCCGCCCGGGCGATCTGGCGCTGCAGCTCGTCACTGAGCTCCTCGCGGCGGCCGATGAAGCGCATTCGGACGTTCTCGGCGTGCAGCATGCCGAGCTCCCGGTGGATCAGCTCGACGAACATGTCCATCAACCCGACGACCTCGGCATCCGGCCGGGCCCAATTCTCGGTGGAGAAGGAGTAGACCGTCAGGTACCTCACCCCCCGATCGCTGGCATAGCGGACGATCTTCTTCAGGGCCTCGGCGCCGGCGCGATGCCCGGCGCCTATCGGCAGGCGCCTCTCGCGGGCCCACCGGCCATTTCCGTCCATGATGATGGCGACCGACTCCGGGAGCTCGGCCAGGGGCACGGTCGGCTCGGCCGCCGCGGGACGCAGCAGCACACGCGCCCAGCGCGCACGGCGCCGAAGCGGTGCAAGCACCGCGCTCAAGCCTCGCAACGTGCAGAGCGTCGAGATCGCACCGGGGAAACCTAGCGACCGGCGTGCGGCTGGGCGCGGCCGACGGCCCGTCAGATCTCGAGGATCTCGCTCTCTTTGCCCGCGAGCATCTCGTCGATCTGCCCGACGTAATCGTCGGTGAGCTTCTGCACCTCGCCCTGCCCACGGCCGAGCTCGTTCTTCGAGAGCTCGCCCCCTTTCTCGGCACGCTTCATCTCGTTGTTGGCGTCGCGGCGAACATTGCGAACGGCGATGCGCCCCTCCTCCGCGATCTTGCCGGCGACCTTCACGAGATCCTTGCGGCGCTCCTCGCTGAGCTCGGGAATCGGAAGCCGGATCAGCTGACCGTCGTTGGCCGGGGTCAGCCCGACATCCGACTCTTGGATCGCTTTCTCGATGGCGGTGATCAAGGATGGGTCATACGGCTGCACCGTGAGCATCCGCGGCTCGGGTACGTTGAGCTGCGCCACCTGGTTGAGGGGAGTCTCCGCGCCGTATGCGTCCACGGTGATCCGGTCGAGCAAGGCGGTCGAGGCCCGCCCCGTGCGGACGGTGCCGAACTCGTCGCTCACGCTCTTGACCGCGCCTTCCATGCGTCTCTTCGCGTCTTCGATGCGCTCTTTCACGCCTACTCCTTGCTGGTGGCGGAGACGATGGTCCCCACCCGTTGGCCATCCAGAATGCGCTGGATGTTGTTCGGGTCATCGAGGTTGAACACCATGATCGGCAGGTCGTTGTCCATGCAGAGCGACAGCGCCGTGGTGTCCATGACCTTGAGGCCGCGCTCGATGGCCTCGCGGTGGCTCAGCCGAGGAATGAGGCTGGCGTCGGAGTTCACGCGTGGATCGTCATCCAGCACCCCCTCCACCCCGTTCTTTGCCATCAGGATGCACTGGGCGCCAATCTCCAGGGCCCGCAGCGCCGCGGTCGTGTCGGTCGTGAAGAACGGGTTGCCGGTGCCCGCCGCGAAGATGACGACCCGCCCCTTCTCGAGGTGCCGCATGGCGCGACGCCGGATATAGGGCTCAGCCACCTCCTGCATGGCGATTGCCGACTGGACGCGGGTCGCGAGTCCTTCCTTCTCCAACTGGTCCTGGAGGGCCAGAGCATTGAGCACCGTCGCGATCATGCCCATGTAGTCGGCCGTGGCCCGATCCATGCCCGACGCCGTGCCGGAGACCCCACGAAAGATGTTGCCGGCCCCGACCACGATCGCGACCTCGACTCCCCTCGCCGCCGCGCTCGACACGGCGCTCGCGATACGCGCGATGCGCTGCGGGTCGATCCCGTATCCGTCGTCTCCGGCGAGCGCCTCGCCGGAGAGCTTGAGGACGACCCTGCGGTAGGGGGCCCTCTCGGAATCTCCCGTGTCAGCCGCCAAGCTCGAACCGCACGAAGCGTCGGATGGTGACGTTCTCGCCGAGCTTGCCGGAGAGCGCCGCGCGCAGCTCCTCGATCGTTCGTGGCTTCTTCGCGTCGAGGTCCTTGACGAACGGCTGCTCGAGCAGCGTGATCTCAGAGAGCGCCTTCTTGAGCTTGCCCTCCACGGCCTTCTCGCGCGCCTGGTCGGGCACATCGGTCATCTGCTCGATGAAGATCGCCTTCTCGCGGTCCACGAACTCGTCGGGGACATCGTCGACCGCGACGTACTCCGGCCTCGAGGCGGCGATGTGGAGCGCGACGTCATGGACGAATGCCTGGAACTCCTCGTTGCGGGCCACGAAGTCGGTCTCGCAATTGACCTCGAGCAGCACGCCCACCCGGCCGCCCTGATGGATGTAGCTGTCCACGATGCCCTCGTTGGCGTCCCGGCCGGCACGCTTCGCCGCGTCTGCGAGCCCCTTCGTGCGCAGCAGGGTCGTCGCCCCCTCCATGTCGCCCCCCGACTCCTCGAGGGCGCGCTTGCAGTCCATCATTCCGGCGCCGGTCTTGCGCCGCAGCTCACTCACGTCTTGGGCCGAGATCTTGCTCACGCGTCAATCACCTTGAGAATCGCGGTTGGGTCGGATGGAGAAACGGGCTACTGCGAGCTCTCGACGTCCGCCTGGGGCTCCGTGGCCTCGGGGGCAGAGACCTCGGGGGCAGGCGCCTCTGCCGCGGCCGCCTCTGCCGCCGCGGGCTCTACAGCAGCGGGCTCCGGCTGAGGCTCTGCCGCAGGCTCGGCGGGCGCTGTCTGCGCAGGGGGCCCCTGCTCGACCTCGGCCGGCGCAGGCGTCGCCTGCGGCGCGGGATCCCCGGCGGGGGCCGCCGGCTCGGCGGGCGCCTCGGCCTGGGCAGGCTCGGGCTCGGCGACGGCCTCGCTCGCAACCTGCCCGCCCATTCGCCCTTCGATCACGCCGTCGGCCAGAGCGCCCAGAACGAGATCGCACGAGCGAATGGCATCGTCGTTGCCGGGAATGATGTACGTGGCCTCGTCAGGGTCGCAGTTCGTGTCGACCAGGCCGATGATCGGAATGCCCAACCGGTTGCACTCGCGCACGGCGATGGCCTCGTTGTTGAGGTCGACGATCACGACCGCGTCCGGCAAGCGCTCCATCGCGGAGACACCGCCGAGGTTTGTCTCGAGCTTCTCGAGCTGGGCGACGGCCGAGAGCCGCTCTCGGGTGGGCAGTAGCTTGAGCTGATCGCCTTCTTTCTGGGTGCGCAGCTCGTGAAGCCGCTGCACGCGCTTGTTGACCGTGTCCCAGTTCGTGAGCAGGCCGCCCAGCCAGCGGTTCGCGACGCTCGGCATACCGCAGCGATCGGCGTCTCGCGCGATGGAGTCCTTGCATTGCTTCTTGGTGCCGACGAACAGCACGACACCGTCGCGTTCGGCGATGGCGCGCACGAAGGCCTGCGCCCGCTCCAGCAAGACCAGCGTTTGCTGGAGATCAATGATGTAGATGCCGCTGCGCTCGCCGAAGATGTATCGCTTCATCTTCGGGTTCCAACGGCGCGTCTGGTGGCCGAAGTGGACTCCGGACTCCAGCAGCTGCTTCATCGTGACAGTGGCCACGTGCTGCTCCTTGGTGGTTGGAATGCTTCGCCGCCGCGCCGCCGGTGGAACCCCCGTGGGGCACCGCCACCGGACATCGATACGCGTCGGGTCGTCTTCAGGTCGGAGGAATCCTAGCGGTCGGGAGACCGCGGCAGGTCGTGCGCGGGGTCGATGCGATCAAGGGCGTCAGACAGGTCCGAATGCAGGGCGCTGCGAAACTCGACGAGCTCTCCGCTCTCCGGGTGGGGAAAGCCGAGGTACCAGGCGTGCAGGAACTGGCGCGAGAGCCCGAGATCGGGCTGGCGTTTCCCGTAGACCTGGTCGCCCACCACCGGGTTCCCCTCCGATTCCAGGTGCACCCGGATCTGGTGGGTGCGCCCGGTCTCCAGGCGGGCCTCGACGTAGCTGAAGCGGCCCGGCTGCCCGATGCGGCGCAGGTGTGTCACGGCGTCGCGCCCCTCTGACGCCATGACGCTCATCCGGGTGCGATTGCGGGCATCCCGGCCGATCGGCCGCTCGATGGTCAGTGCCGGTGGCATGCGGCCGTGAACGAGCGCCGCGTAGCGCCGCTCGATCTCGCGGTCGCGCAGGAGTCGCTGCAGGCGGCGATGCGCTCGGGGCGTGCGGGCGACGACCAACAGGCCCGAGGTATTCCTGTCGAGCCGGTGCACGATCCCCGGGCGCAGGGGGTCGTGACCGCCCGCGATGGCTCGCGCCAGCAGCCCGTGTACGAGCGTGCCGCTCTCGTGACCCTTGCTGGGGTGGGTCACGACCCCTGCCGGCTTGTCCACGACCAGCAGCGACTCGTCCTCGTAGAGGACCTCGTGGGGGACATCCTCGGGGCTCAGCTTTGCCTCAGGCGCGGCTTCGACGGGTCGAACGCTCACGCGCTCCCCGGGCACGAGCTGATGCCGCTTGACTCGCGGCTGTCCATCCACCAGCACGCGCCCCCGGTCGATCAGCCGCTGGGCCTCGGCGCGACTTCCTACCGGCTCCAGCGCCCCCACAACCACGTCGAGCCGCCGACCCGCCTGCTCAGGGCCGACGACGATCTCGAGCGTGGGCCCGGTCATCCCTCGCCGTCGAAGAACGTGAGCCCCAGGACGATCAGCGCCACTCCGCACACGATCCCGACGTCGGCCGCGTTGAACGCCGGCCAGGCCACGGGATCGAGGAAGTCCGTCACCCCCCCGCGGGCGACGCGGTCGATCAGGTTCCCGAGACTCCCGCCGATCAGCATCCCGCCGCCGATCGCCACCGCAAGGCTGCGCCGCGCGGTGCGGGCGACCGCGATACCGATCGCGATGAGCGCCACGACGGTGAGCGCCGCCACGAGCTCGGGGCGCCCCGGGAACAGACCGAAGGCGATGCCTTCGTTCCGAACCCGCGTGAGACCGAACCCCGGGACGAGGCCGATGTAGTCGCCCGACTCGATCGTCGACCGCGCCAGGATCTTGCTGGCCTGATCGAGCACGACCACGACACCGGCGATGACCAGAAGCAGCGTCGCCCGCATTCGCGCCGAGTAATGGAGGCGCCGCCGCCCTGCCGCGAGAGCTACATCGCCGGGGCGGGGAGCCTCGCTCGCGGCGCTCATGAGACTGCGGCTTCCCCGGCAGCCTTCAGCCGGCCGGCCAATGTGGAGGGATCGCCATCGATCTCGACTAACTTACGCGCCCCGCCGGAGCCGCGGCGAATCCTGGCCTTGCGGGGACGTACTCCGGCAAGCTCCGCCAGGTAGGCGCACAGAGCAGCGTTCGACTGCCCTTTGTGTGGAGCCGCCGCGATTTGGACCCTCAACAGACCATTCTGCTCGCCCACGATTCGCGTCGTCCTGCTACGCGGGACGGCCTTGACCGCGACCATGACGCCGCCGTCGCGGAGCGAAAGCCAGTCCGGGAGAGCGATCAGCCGCCGAGGATGTTCGAGAACACGCTGCGGAGGATGAACAGGACGAAGATCGCGGCGATCGGCGAGATGTCGAACATGCCGATCGGAGGAATGAAGCGCCTGAACAAGCTCAGGTACCACTCGGTGCTCTGAATGATGAAGTCATAGACCGACCGCAGCGCCCCGCCCTGGGGCACGGACGGGAACCACGAGAGCAGGATGCGCACGAAGATGAGGACGATGAAGACGAGGAACAGCGCATCGACGTATGAGGCAATGGTGTCCATCTAGCTCCCTGATGCGGTCCCCGCCAGCGCGGCCGAGACTACAGTTCCTCCGCGCGAGCGGCAGCTGCTCTTACGGCGTCAGCCATGTGAGCCCGGACCGCTCCGCGCTCGAGGACGGTGAGGCCGGCGAGTGTGGTGCCGGCCGGCGACGATACGCGCTGCCGCAACTCCGCCGGGTCCTTGCCGCCGCCGAGCAAGGCGGCCGTGCCCGCAAGAACCGCGGGGACCATTTGGCGAGCTTGGGCGCGCGGCAGTCCGGCGGACACGGCACCCTCCTCGAGGGCTTCGGCGATCAAGGCGACGAAGCCCGGGCCGCTACCCACCAAGGCCGTCGCGACCGAGAATGCGCCCTCCGGCAGGGCCACAGAGGTACCGAGGGCGTCGAGGGCGTCGAGCAGCTCGGCCTCGCGCCCGTCGGGGAGGGCGCGAGTGGCGACGGCGATCAGTCCGGCCGCGTGCCGTACCGCGAGGTTCGGCATGGTTCGCGCGAGAGGCGTATCCGGCAGGGCCTCTGTGAGACGGTCGAGCGTCCATCCGGCCATCACCGACAGCACCACACTTCGTTCGCTCAACTGCGGCCGCAGCGCCTGGAGAGCGGCCTGACCGTCGGCGGGCTTGACGGCGACGCACACCAGATCGGCGGCCGCCACGTCGTGGAGCGACCCCGTGGCGAGCCCGTCCCTCTCCTGCGCCGCGCGAGCAACCGCGGCCACCGCGTCGTACACCGCAACCGGACGACCCGTGCGCGCCAGGCCGACCCCCATGGCAGACCCCATAGCGCCGGCGCCGACGATGCCGACCGTGCGCGGCCACGCGGCCGCCTTCGATGCGGGGCTCACGGGCGGCTCAATACTGGTTGAAGAAGCCCTTCTCGAGGAGCCGCGCCCGCTCCTCTGCGGAGACCTCGACGTTCTCTGGGGTCAGCAAGAAGACCTTGTCGGCGATCCGCTGCATGCCCCCGTCGAGGGCGTAAGTGAGCCCGCTCGCGAAATCGATCAGCCGCTTGGCGAGGTCGACCTCTGAGCCCTGCAGGTTCACGATCACCGGAACGGAGTTCTTGAACCGGTCGGCGATTTGCTGCGCGTCGTTGAAGTTCTTCGGCACCACCAGATGCACCTCGGACCGCGAGGGCGGCGCGACAGCCCGCACCGGCGCGCGACGGCGCTCGCGTTCCTCCTCGGCGAAGATATCGTCGAACTCCTCGTCGCGGCGACGCGGTCCGAGGCGCCTGACGTTCGGGCGCTCCCGGTATGAGCGCTCGAGGTCCTCCTGGGGGCCGCCGCCGCGCGACCCGCGCGGCGGCGGCTCGTCCTCGTAGTCCTCATAGTCCTCGTACTCGTCAGCGGGATCTGCCATCCCGAAGTACACGAGCGTTCGCTGCCAGATGTTGCCCACTCCCATCGTGCTCACCCCTCGCGGGCTTGGTCGATCAAACCTCGGCCGACTCGCACGAGGGTTGCACCCTCCTGCGTGGCGACGAGGTAGTCCTGGCTGGTCCCCATGGAGAGATCCGCGAAGTCGTGACGGGCGTCGGACCTCTCCGACAGCCGGTGCGCGAACTCGCGAGTGGCCGCAAAGAACGGGCGACTCACCTCGGGGTCTTCGGTCATTGGCGGCATCGACATCAAGCCCCCTATGACCAGATTGTCGTGCTCGGAGACCTCGTCGACGAACCGCTCGAGGTCTGAGGGCACGATACCAGCCTTGGTCCCTTCTTCACCGATGTTGACTTCGACGAGCACCCGCACAGGCCCTTCCGCACGCGTCGCGATCTCGGCCGCGAGACGCGCCGAATCCACCGAATGGATCAGGCGCACCGCGGGCAGCACGTCGCGAACCTTGCGGCGCTGGAGATGGCCGATGAAGTCGAACTCCAGCGCACCCTGGGATGCTGTCATCTTGCTCAACATGTCCTGCAGTCGGTTCTCTCCGAGCCGTCGAACACCTGCTTCGAGGAGCGCGCCGACCTCCTCAGAGGCGATGTACTTGCCCGCCAGGAGCAGCTCGACGTCCTCCGGCGCGCGCCCGCTCTGGCGCGCCGCTTCGTCGAGCAGCTCGCGGCTGCGGCCGATCGCCTGCCGTAGCTTGCCCGGATCCAACACCTCCTCAGCGTGACAGATCGGGCGGATCGCCCCTCGTTGCGGCGGTTTTCGCGCGCCATCACGCGATCCAGACCACGCCGGCCTGCCGGCCGGTGCGCGCCCCCTCGACGCGATGGCTGAAGAAGTAGGCCGTGTCGGCCGTCGAGCGGAGAACATCATGGACTGCCTCCTGCGCAAGGCCGCTCTCGGTCAGGCAGATGCGCGCACAGGCTCGCAGATCCACCCGGCGTCCATCGACCACACCGGCGCCGAAGCGCCCTGCGAAGCGCTCCGCCAGCGACGCGTCGACCTCGTAGCCGGCCTGATCGATGCAGGGACCGATCGCGCCGGAGAGCGGGCCCTCGCCGGGCAGCGCCGCGCATACGGCGCCGATCGTGTCCGCCATCAGACCTCTCCAGCCGGCGTGCGCCGCCCCGACGCCGCTCCCATCGCCGCGCCACAGGAGGACCGGGACGCAATCGGCCGCCATGACCACCAGGGGCAGACCCACGCGATCGGTCACCATGCCGTCGGCGGCCGGCCACCCGGTCAGGCCTCCGCAGAAGCGCCCGGGCCGCAGCGGTCCGGACACCGCAACCACGTCCGCGGCATGGACTTGGCGCAACATGCTCACCCTTGCGGGATCGACTCCCAGGCTCGCGCAAAGCGCCCGCCGGTTCTCGCGAACCACCGCAGGGTCGTCGCCGGTCGAGGTCGCGAGGTTCGCCTCGTCGAAGGGGGGGCGGGACCGTCCCCCGCGCCGGGTCGTGAAGACCGCTCGCACCTCGCACCCCGTGTCCACGGGGATAGTGACGGGGGGGATCATTCGGAGGCCGCCCCCAGCGCGACGCGAAGCTGTGCATCCCGCGTCTCTGCCTGCCCATCGAGCATGGCGGCCCGAGCGGCATCGAGGCCGCGGCCGATCGCAGGGCCCTGAGGGACCCCGGCATCGATCAGCGCAGAACCGTCGATCTCCAGTTCTCGCAGGCGGTCGCGTACGAGCCAGTCCCCGGCCCACGGGGCGCCTCTCGCCGCCGCGACGATCGCCGCCGCGAGCGGCGCCAGCCCGAGCCGCCGATCCGCGGCCGACGGAGAATCCATGCGCTGGAGATCGGTCACCAGGTAGTCCGCGGCCGTGGACGCGCGGGCCTGCTCGACGGCCCAGCCGGGTAGCGCGACGCGCCTCAGCAAGGCCTCGCTGGCAAACCTGCCCATGAGGAGGGGCCACCGTTCGACAACGGGTACGCCGTCGCGTGCCATAACCTCGTCGAGCGAGGCCGCGGTGCCGGGAGGATCCTCGGCGGCGAGCCCGCGCGCACCGAGCTCTCGGAGCAGCTCGACCGCGGGCGCCGGATCGCGCTCGCCGAAGAGCCGGCGAAGCTCCTCGGCGACCCGAGCATTGCCCCAATCAAGCCGGGGGGCGTGGGTCTCGGCGGCCCGTCTCGTCCCATTCTCGAGCGCGAAACGGAGCCGCGCGGCTTGGCGCGCCGCGCGCACGATGCGGCTGGGGTCCTCCTCGAACGCATCCGGCCGGAGATTGCGGATCAGGCGGCGCTCGAGATCGGCACAGCCGCCGAGTGGATCTACGAGCGTGCCGGCGTCGGGGCCGACCAGCCGCAGCGCCATGGCATTCACCGTGAAATCCCGGCGCCTCAAGTCATCATCGAGGGTGCCAGGCTCAACCTCCGGCAGAGCCCCCGGACGTGGATAGCTCTCGCGACGTGCGCCGACGAAGTCGAGATGCGTACCGTCGTCGAAGTGCACCGAGGCCGTCCTGAAGCGCTCGTGCAGGGACAGCCGCGCCCCGAGCCGCTGCGCCACCCGCCCCGCCACGGCGGCCACGTCGCCCTCGACGACCAGGTCGACGTCATCACCGAGCGGTGTCCCGAGCAACCCGTCGCGCACCACTCCGCCGACCAGGCTCACGCACGGCTCGAGGGCATCGAGAGCGCGCTCGAGCGCAGGATGCGACCTCACGCGCCTCATGAGCCTAGAATTGTCGTCGTGGCGTCCTATGACCCGCTCTCCGAGAAGCTACCGACCCATGCCAAAGTCGCCGAGCCGCGCCTCGCTGCGGCCCTCGCACGTTACGAGACCCTCACCGTGCCAGAGCTGGAGGACGCCTTCGCGCAGAACGACGCGGCGTTCAAGTCCTGGGTCCAGGAGCCGGGCAACGCCGAGCGCCCGATCAACGAGTTCCCGGGCTACATCGATCGCATCGCGATCGACAGCCTCATCGAGCGCCGCACCTGGATGGAGTAGACCTCAGCCGCCGAGGACCGCGATGGCGTCGATCTCGACCTTGGCACCGAGCGGCAGGGCGCAGACCTCGACGGTGGCGCGAGCCGGCGTGTGGCCCTCGAGCGCCGCGCCGTAAGCGGCGTTGACCGCCCCGAAGTCGTCGAGGTCGGTCAGATAGATCGTGCAGCGGACGATCTCGGGAATCGATCCGCCGGACGCACGCAGGATGGCGAGCAGGTTGCTCATCGCCTGCTCGGTCTGCGCGGTGATCTCGTCTGACACGATCTCACCGCTCAGCGGGTCGATCGGCACCTGGCCGGAGATGAAGACCAGCTCTCCGCTGCTCGCGACGATCGCCTGGCTGTAGGGGGACCCGTGCACCGGAGCCGGCGCGTCGGCAGTACGGATGCTCTTCACGGCCGCACCTCCACCCCGTCGCTCGACATCGCCTGCTTGACCTCGGAGATCGTGTGGATGCCGTCGTGAAAGATCGACGCCGCCAGTACGGCATCGGCGAGCCCCTCTTTCACGGCCTTCGCGAAATCACCCGGTCCGCCGGCGCCACCGGATGCGATGACCGGTACGCCCACCGCGCCGGACACGGCGGCAAGCAGGTCGGTGTCGAAACCGTCTTGGGTGCCGTCGCGATCCATGCTCGTGAGCAGGATCTCCCCTGCTCCGCGACCAACTGCTTCCTTCGCCCACTCCACGGCCTCGAGGCCGGTCGGCTCACGGCCCCCGTTGAGGTAGACCTCCCAACCCCTCCCGTCCTCACGGCGCTTGGCGTCGATGGCGACCACGATGCACTGGGCGCCGAAGCGGGTCGATGCGCGCGTGATGAGGTCCGGGTCCTTGACCGCGGCGGAGTTGATGGACACCTTGTCGGCGCCCGCCGCCAGCACCGCCCGAATGTCCTCCTCGGTGCGTATGCCGCCACCGATGGTGAAGGGAATGAATACCTGCTCGGCCGTACGCGCGGCGAGGTCCACGATGGTCCGCCGCTTCTCGTGGCTGGCGGTGATGTCCAGGAACACCAGCTCATCGGCGCCCTCGCGGTCATAGCGGGCTGCGAGCTCAACCGGATCGCCGGCGTCCCGAATGTCGACGAAATTGACGCCCTTCACCACCCGCCCCTGATCGACGTCGAGGCACGGAATCACCCTGATCATGCCGCGGCTCCGTCGGCCTCGGCCAGCACACCCACGGCCTCGTCCATCGTGAAGCGCTCCTCGTAGAGCGCGCGCCCCACGACGACCCCGGTGATGTTCGGCACGCGGAGATTCTTCACCGACCGCAGATCCCCAAGCGACGAGATGCCGCCTGAGGCGATGACGTTCAACGGCGCAGCCGCACGGGCGAGTCGTCGCAGCGCCTCATGGTTCGGCCCGCCGAGCATGCCGTCCCGGGCGATGTCGGTGTACAGCAGGTGACGGACCCCGCGCTTGACGAGGTCGGTCGCGACATCCACTGCATCGCGATCAGTGACCCGAGTCCACGCATGCGTCGCGACCTTCCCGTCGCGGGCGTCGAGCGCGACCACCAATCGATCGCCGAGCCGCTCCACCGCCCAGGCGAGCAGGTCCGGGTCCTCGAGGGCCACCGTTCCGACCAACACGCGCGTGACCCCCGTTGCGATGGCCGTCTCGATCGCCGCCCGCGAGCGCAGGCCGCCACCGAGGTGCACCTGCCCCGGGAACTGAGCGGCGATGCTCGCGACCAGGGCTGCGTGGACCGGCTCGCCGGTGCGGGCGCCGTCGAGATCGACGACGTGGAGGGCCGTCGCACCACCCTCGGCAAACTCGCGCGCCTGCGCCAAGGGGTCGTCGTTGAACACGGTGGAGCGATCGAAATCGCCCTGCACGAGCCGCACCGCACGGCCATCGCGCAGGTCGATCGCGGGATAGAGAGTGATCACGCTGCCGCCGCTACCTCGAGCTCGGTGAGCCAGCGCCTCAACAACCCGAGGCCGGCCGTGCTGGATTTCTCGGGGTGGAATTGAACTCCGGTCACGCGCTCTGCCCCGGCGGCGGCGCAAAAACGCTCGCCGTATTCTGCGGTACCGAGCACGGCCACGGGATCGGCCGGGTGCACAGCGAATGAGTGAACGAAGTAGTACGTGCGGTCGTGCGGGCTGTCCGCCCCGGCGGCGATGGTCGCCCAGTCGTTCCACTCGACCGTGTTCCAGCCGATCTGCGGCAGCTTCCGATCGGTGCGCAGTGCCCGGACGTCGCCCCTGATCAGCCCGAGCCCGGACTGGCCGGGGCTCTCCTCACTCTCGTCGAACAAGAGCTGAAGCCCCAGACAGATCCCGAGTACGGTCGAACCGTCCTGGTGGGCTCGGTGCACCGCGTCATCGAATCCGGCAGCGCGGATGCGCCTCATGGCCTCGCCGAAGTGGCCAACGCCCGGCAGCACGACGGCGGCCGGCACGCCGAGCTCGTCGCCCGAGCGCACAACGCGCACGCGCGCGCCGAGACGCTCCAGGGCCTTGACCGCGCTGCGGAGGTTGCTCATCTCGTAGTCGAGGACGACGACCTCGCTCACAAGGAACCTTTGGTCGACGGAATGCCGGTCACCCTCGGATTGTGGCTGACCGCGACCCGCAACGCACGGGCGACGGCCTTGAAGCACACCTCGATTTCATGGTGAGGGTTGCCGCCGTTCCTCAAGGTGAGGTGGAGCGTCAGACGACCGTGGGAGGCCAGCGAGCGCATGAACTCCTCGAGGAGATCGGTCTCGAAGCCGCCGATGTTGCCCGGCGGCACGTCGACATCGACGACTGCCAAGGGGCGCCCGGAGATGTCGATCGCCGCCTCGGCCAGGCACTCGTCCATCGGCACCAGAGCGGCGCCGTAGCGCTCGATGCCGCTTCGATCGCCAAGCGCGCTGTGGATAGCCTGGCCGATGGCGATGCCGGTGTCCTCCACGGTGTGGTGGCTGCCGGTTTCGAGATC
>JAOTZF010000074.1 GCA_029861485.1 Thermoleophilia bacterium
GATTCCCATTGACCTACGCGCCCTCGTAGAGCTCGATCTTGTCGTCGGGCGAGAGCTCGACGATCGCCTTCTTCCAGCCGCGCTTGGTGCCGGCGGTGAATCCCCGCCGCTTGGGCTTCGGCCTGACCGTCACCGTGCGCACGTCAGTCACCGTCACCTCGAAGATGCGCTCCACGGCCTCGCGAATCTCGGTCTTGTGGGCATCGGGCGCCACACGAAAGCTGTACTGGTTGTGCGCCTGCACCTGCCCGAATGCCTTCTCACTGATGACCGGGGTCAGGATGATCTGACGGGGGTCGCGCTCGCTCACGACTCGTCCTCCTCCGTCGCGGCGCCCTCGGTCGCGTCCGCGTCATCTTCTTCGTCCCCTGCATCGCCCGCCTCCGCAGCATCCGCGGTGGACTCGTCATCGGCGACGTCCGCTTCTGCGGCCTCGGCCGCGCCGCTGGCCTCCGGCTCGTCGGCCTCGTCGCTGATGCCCTCCTCCGCTTCGGCGGGAGGCTCCTCTTCCTCGACGGCGACCTCTTCGGTCGACTCGGCGACGGCGTCCTTCGGCTCGGGCGGCGCCTTGCGACGCGGCTTGCGCTTCTTCTTGCCCTCGACAGTCTCGACCGCGCCCTCGCCGCCGGTCAAGCGCTCCCAGACCGCGCGCTCGACCAGCAGGCAGCGCGCCTGCATGATGTCCACGGTGGCGAGGGCGCCTGCCGCGAGAACGGTGACGCCCGCCAGATTGCGGAACGACCGGGCCACGATGCCGTCGGGGTCCTCCAGGACAATCGTCAGCGGCCGCGCGTCGAGCACGTCTGCGGCTTGGCGCAGATACTCGACGGCGCGCTTCGTCGAGGGGGCGTCCCATTCGACGGGATCCATCAGTGCGGCGCTGCCCCGCTCGGCGTGCGCGCGAAGCGCGGAGCGAAACGCCTGACGGCGCGCCTTGCGATTGACCTTCCCGCCGTGGCTGCGGGGCGTCGGCCCGAAGACGAGGCCACCACCCACCCATTGCGGCGCCCGGATCGAGCCCTGGCGAGCTCGGCCGGTGCCCTTCTGGCGCCAGGGCTTGGCGCCGCCGCCTGCGACGTCGCTGCGGGTCTCGGTGGAGTGCGTTCCGGCGCGACGCGCGGCCAGCTCGGCGATCACCGTCTCATGGATGAGATGCGTCTTGATCTCCTGGCCCGCGAGGTCCTCTGAGAGCTCGGAGATGCCGACGGTCACGCCCTCGGCGTTGAGGACCGCCAGCTTGCTCATGCCGGCCTCACGATCACGAGACCGTTCTTGGGACCCGGCACGCTGCCGCTCACGAACAACAGGTTGCGGTCAGCATCGGTCTCGACGACCTCGAGACCGGCTTGGGTGACCTGCTTGCCACCGAGGCGGCCGCTCATCCTCATCCCCTTGAAGACGCGGGCGGGGTAGGCGGCGGCCCCGATCGACCCGGGAGCACGGACGTTGTGCGAGCCGTGACTGGTCGGTCCGCGGCTGAAGTTGTGTCGCTTGATCGTGCCGGCGTAGCCCTTGCCTTTCGAGGTGCCGGTCACCCGAACCTTCTGGCCCGGCTCGAAGCTGGCCACGGTCACGACGTCGCCGACAGAGAGCTCTCCTTCGCCCTCGCCACCATCACCCTCAGTCGGCGCGTCAACCTCGTCGGCGGCGAACTCGTGCAGGTGGCGCAAGAGGGGCGCTCCGGCCTTCGCGAGGTGACCGCGCTGGCCCCTTGAGATGTGCTTCTCCTTGGTCGGCCCGAAGCCGAGCTGCACGGCACGGTAGCCGTCGTTCTCGTCGGTCTTGATCTGGGTCACGTGGCACGGACCGGCCTCGATGACCGACAGGCTGACGCGCGTTCCGTCCTCACGGAACTTCTGGGTCATCCCGATCTTGCGTCCGATGATGGCGGGCATCAGGCCTTGATCTCGATGTCGACTCCGGCCGCCAGATCGAGGCGCATGAGGGAGTCGACGGTCTTCGGGGTCGGCGAGTAGATGTCGATCAGCCGCTTGTGCGTGCGGATCTCGAAGTGCTCGCGCGAGTCCTTGTCCTTGAAGGGGCCCTTGATGACGCAGTAGACGTTGCGCTCAGTGGGCAGAGGAACGGGACCGGCAATCGTCGCGCCGCTCCGCGTGGCCGTCTCGACGATCGATGCAGCAGCCCGGTCGAGCTGTTCATGGTCGTAGGCCTTCAGCCTGATCCGGATCTTGTTCTGCTGTACCACGTTTGTCCTCAAAGACGGAAAAGCCCCGCCGCCCGCATGGACGGCGGGACCCGCCGTCACTCCTTATTCGGTGATCTTCTCCACAACTCCGGCGCCTACGGTGCGACCGCCCTCACGGATGGCGAATCGGAGACCTTCCTCCATCGCGATGGGCGCGATCAACTCCACGTCCATCGTCGCGTTGTCGCCCGGCATGACCATCTCCACGCCCTCGTCGAGCTCGACCACTCCGGTCACGTCCGTGGTCCTGAAATAGAACTGCGGCCGGTAGCCCTTGAAGAACGGGGTGTGACGGCCGCCCTCCTCCTTCGACAGGACGTAGACCTGGGCGCGAAACTTGGTGTGCGGGGTGATGCTGCCGGGCTTGGCCAGCACCTGGCCGCGCTCGACGTCCTCGCGCTTCAAGCCGCGAAGCAGGGCCCCAATGTTGTCGCCGGCCTGACCGTGATCGAGCAGCTTGCGGAACATCTCGACGCCGGTCACGGTCGTGGTCTCGATCTGCGGCTTGATGCCGACGAGCTCGACCTCCTCGTTGACGTTGATGATGCCGCGCTCCACTCGGCCGGTGGCGACGGTGCCGCGACCGGTGATCGTGAAGACGTCCTCGATCGGCATCAGGAACGGCTTGTCGACCTCGCGCTCCGGCATGGGCACGTACTCGTCCACCTGTGCCATCAGCTCGAGAATCTTGGCGGCCTCGTCGGCGTCGCCCTCGAGGGCCTTCAGCGCGGAGCCGGTGACGATCGGAATCTCATCGCCCGGGAACTCGTACTCCGACAGCAGCTCGCGGACCTCGAGCTCCACCAGCTCGAGCAGCTCCTCATCGTCGACCATGTCGGCCTTATTGAGGAACACCACGATCGACGGCACGCCGACCTGGCGCGCGAGCAGGATGTGCTCACGGGTCTGCGGCATGGGACCGTCGGCCGCCGACACGACCAGGATCGCGCCGTCCATCTGGGCGGCACCCGTGATCATGTTCTTCACGTAGTCCGCGTGGCCGGGACAGTCGACGTGGGCGTAGTGCCGATTCTCGGTCTCGTACTCCACATGAGCGGTCGCGATGGTGATGCCGCGCTCGCGCTCCTCCGGGGCCTTGTCAATGGCGTCGAACGCGACGGCCTCGCCGGGGCCGGCATCAGACAGCACTTTGGTGATGGCCGCGGTGAGGGTCGTCTTACCATGGTCCACGTGACCGATGGTTCCCACGTTCACGTGAGGCTTGGACCTATCGAACTTCTCCTTCGACATCAGCGAACACTCCTTCCGGGCACTGTCCCGGCGGCCTGACACTGGCCATTTGAGGTACGAAAAGGGGCCCTGGCACAACTTGCGCGGCCCATTGGCCGCGCGCAGGCTAAACCCGGTGCTCCGTAAAGCCCGCGCATAGTAGCGAGCCCCATCTGAGGTCGCAACAGCAACCAGGCGCTCGCGACCGCGCCTAGGATCGTGGGGTGGACCTCGAGCGGCTGAGACGAGCACTG
Organism: Thermoleophilia bacterium; assembly: GCA_029861485.1. Lineage (GTDB taxonomy): Bacteria > Actinomycetota > Thermoleophilia > Miltoncostaeales > Miltoncostaeaceae > CAMYIK01. The sequence continues at coordinate 3,691 of JAOTZF010000074.1, forward strand.
CGCGGACACGTGGCGGGTGACCTGCGCCTCGACTCCGCGACCCGCGAGCTCTACGCCGCCGACGCGAGCCTCTATCGGTGTCGGCCGGTCGGCGCCCTCCGAGCGCGCACACCCGACGATCTCGGAGTAGCCCTCGCCGCATGCAGGGAGTCCGGGGTCCCGTTGACGATGCGCGGTGCCGGAACGAGCCTCGCGGGACAGGCCGTCGGACCCGGCCTCGTCGTGGACTGCTCGGCACTGAACGCGATCGCGGTCGAGCCTGATAGGCGCATCGCCCGCGTGGGCCCCGGGGCAGTGCTCGACGACGTCAACGCCGCTGCAGGCGCCCACGACCTGCTGTTCGGGCCCGATGTGGCGACCGGGAACCGGGCGACCATCGGCGGCATGATCGCGAACAATTCCGCGGGATCGCGATCGGTGATTTACGGACAGACCGGAGAATCCGTCGTCGGCCTCGACGTCTTCCTCGCCACTGGAGACCGCGTGACGCTGCGCCGGGGGGGTGCGGTTCCGGCCGCGCTGGATGGGTCCCGCCAGCTTGCGGATGCCATGCCGGCGCGTACGCTGCTGCGCCGCGTCTCGGGGTATGCCCTCGACGCCATGGCCGGACCGAATCCGGACTGGCCCGGCGTGATCTGTGGGTCCGAGGGCACGCTCGGAGTCATAGCCGCTGCGGAGTTGGCGCTCGAGGAGCGCCCCGCGTTCCGTGCGCTGGCCGTGCTGCGCTACCCGTCCATGGCCGAGGCGCTCGACTGCGTCGTAGGCCTCCTGGAGTCCGGCCCCTCGGCCATCGAGCTGCTCGACCTCGCGATGCTCGATGCCGACGGCCACACAACGGAGGCCGGCGACCGGGCCGTGGCGCTGCTCGTCGAGCACAGCGGGGATCAGGAGGACGTGCGAAGACGCCTCGCCGAGCTACCCGCCGCGCAGCTGATCCTCGATCCGGCGCACCAAGAGCACATCTGGGCGGGGCGGCGCGCGGGGATCGCGTGGGCGCTGAAGCAGGCCAGCCGTGGCGCAGGCGGAGAGGACCCTCGACCGATCCCCTTCATCGAAGACCCCGCGGTGCCGCCCGATCGGCTCGGGTCCTTCTCGAGCGAAGTTCGTCGCGTTCTCGATGAAGAGGGCGTTCGCGCCATTTGGTACGGCCACGCCAGCGTGGGCTGCCTGCACATCCGGCCGGTTATGGACCTGCGCAAGCCGGCCGAGGTGGTGCGCGTGCGCCGCATCGCCGAGAGCGTCGCGCAGCTCGTCGCGAAACATGACGGCTCGCTGTCGGGAGAGCATGGCGACGGAAGGGTGCGAAGCGAGCTGCTTCCCGCGATCTACCCGCCCGAGACGATCGCCGCCTTCGCGCAGCTCAAGCGGCGTCTGGATCCTGATGGGATCCTGAACCCGGGCGTGATCGTCGACCCGCACCGACTGGACGAGGACCTGAGAGCCGTAGCCCCGGTGCTCCCGGCTCCGGCGCCGCGGTTGTCCTTCGTCGCGGCGGGCGGGATCGGTCGCGCGGCGAGGGCCTGCAATGGAAACGGCCTCTGCCGCGCCCACGCCGGCGCCATGTGCCCGACCTACCAGGCACTCGGCGACGAGCGTCACTCAACGCGGGGGCGGGCCGTGCTCTTCCGCGCTGCGATCGAGGGGCGTCTGGAGGCGGGGCTCGCCGATCCCGGTCTACACGAGGCGCTCGAGCTGTGCCTCGGCTGCAAGGCGTGCGCGCGAGAGTGTCCGGCCGAGGTCGACATGGCATGGATGAAGATCGAGGCACTCGCGGCACGACACGCAAGACGCCACGTTCCGCTCAGCACGTGGCTCGCGGCCCACGCCCACGAGGTGCTGGCACTCGGGGGCCACCTCGTGCCGATCGCCCGGATGGGCGCCCGCGTCGTCAGCCACATCACCGGGCGAGCGCTGCCCTCGCCGGTCGCGCGCTGGAGGCCGCCGCGTAGGTCAGGGCGCGGTTCACCACTGGTCCTGATGGCCGACACGTTCACGCGCTATCTCCACCCGGAGGTGGGCGATGCGGCACGAGCGGTGCTGGCCTCGAACGCGCGGGTCGAGGTGGTCTCTCCCGGCTGCTGCGGCCGCCCGCTGCTGTCGATGGGCTTGGTCGACCGGGCGCGACATCGCGCTGTAAGGATGCTCGACCGGCTGGCGCCGCACGCGCTCGCCGGCACTCCGATCGTCGTGCTGGAGCCGTCGTGCTGGTCGATGCTGGTCGACGACGTGCCGCGGCTCCTGCCCGACGATCCGCGCGCGGCGTGGGTGGCCGAGCGCGCGCGCAGCTTCGAGCGTGCGGCCGGAGAGCTTGGCCTTCGGGCCTCCGAGCGCGCGGGAACCGTGCTCCATCCCCATTGCCACGCACGCGCACTCGGAGAGGCAGACGCGATCGCCGCCATCGTGCCCGGCGGCCGGGATAGCGGCGCGGGATGCTGCGGCATGGCCGGCGCCTTCGGCTACCAGCACCCGGCGGTGTCTCGCGAGGTGGCGGAAACCCTGCTGGGCCCGGCGACGCGCGACGCAGAGCGGGTCATCGCCTCCGGCACCTCGTGCCGCCAACAGATCGTCGACCTCACCGGCCGGCGGGCACTCCACCCGGCCGAGGCGCTGGCGGCCGACCTCATGCTCGATGATCGAACGGGGCCGGCCTGAGGCGGCCCCGTTCGACGACTACTCGTCGTGGCTCACGGCGCGAAGCCGGAGCGGATCTCCTCGGCGATGCTCGCCGGAACCTCTTCGTAGTTGTCGAATTGCATCGTGAAGGTCGCCCGGCCTTGGGTGGCGCTGCGCACCGACGTGGCATAGCCGAACATCTCCGACAGCGGCACCGAGGCGCTCACGACCTCGTTGGCCGCCCGCTTGTCCATGCCGCCGATGCGGCCACGGCGGCTGGTGAGGTCACCGACGACCGCGCCGACAAAGTCGCCGGGCACGACGACCTCGACGGCCATCACCGGCTCGAGGAGAACCGGCTTGGCGCGCTTGGCCGCGGCCTTGGCGGCCATGGATCCGGCGATCTTGAAGGCCATCTCCGACGAGTCGACGTCGTGGTACGAGCCGTCGACCAACTGCACCGCGACGTCCACCATCGGGTAGCCGGCGATCACTCCGCCCTCGAGAGCCTCCTCGATGCCGCTCTCGACCGAGGAGATGTAGTCCTTCGGCACCGAGCCGCCGACGACCTTGCTCTCGAAGCTGAAGCCGGAGCCCGTCTCGCCCGGCTGCATGTCGATGTAGACATGGCCGTACTGGCCGCGACCACCGGTCTGGCGCACGAACCTGCCCTCGACCTTGTCGACGGGCTTGCGGATGGTCTCGCGGTAGGCGACCTGCGGCGCGCCGACGTTGGCCTCGACGTTGAACTCGCGCTTGAGCCGGTCGACGATCACCTCGAGGTGCAACTCGCCCATACCGGAGATCACGGTCTGGCCGGTCTCCTCGTCGCTGCGCACCTGGAAGGTCGGGTCCTCCTCGGAGAGGCGGGCGAGACCCTCGCCGAGCTTCTCCTGGTCGGCCTTGGTCTTCGGCTCGATCGCCAAGCCGATCACCGGCTCCGGGAAGGTCATCTCCTCGAGGATCACCGGGGAGTCCTTCATGGTGAGGGTGTCGCCGGTAGTGGTGGACTTCAGGCCCACGGCGGCGACGATGTCGCCGGCGCGGACGCCTTCCACGTCCTCGCGGTGGTTGGCGTGCATCATCAGCAGGCGACCGAGGCGCTCCTTGCGATCCTTCGTCGAGTTGACGATGTTGGCCCCGGTCTCCGCCGTGCCGGAGTAGACCCGCATGTAGGTGAGGCGCCCCACGTAGGGGTCGCTCATCACCTTGAACGCCAGCGCCGCGAACGGCCCGTCGGGGTCGGGCTCGCGGGTAACCGTCTCGCCCGCCCTGTCGATGCCTTCGGCCGGCCGCACCTCCAGAGGTGACGGCAGCAGATCGACGATGGCGTCGAGCAGCATCTGGACGCCCTTGTTCTTGAAGCTCGAGCCGGCGAGTACCGGGGTGATCTCGCTCGCGAGCACCGCCTTGCGCAACGATGCACGTAGCGTATCGGCGTCGATCTCCTCGCCTTCGAGGTAGGCCATCGCGATGTCATCGTCGGTGTCGGCGAGCGCCTCGAGCAGGGTGTCGCGGGCGGCCTCGGCCTCGGCGGCGATGCTCTCGGGGATCTCCGTGTCGTCGAAGGTCGTGCCGAGGTCGTCGGTGTAGATCCGCGCCTTCATGGTCACCAGGTCGACGATGCCGCTGAACTCGGCTTCAGCGCCGATCGGCAGCTGAATCGGGACGGCCTTGGCACCGAGCCGATCGATCATGGTCTGGACGGCGCCGCCGAAGTCCGCGCCCGTGCGGTCCATCTTGTTGACGTAGGCGATGCGCGGCACGCCGTAGGTGTCGGCTTGGCGCCAGACGGTCTCGCTCTGCGGCTCGACGCCGGCGACCGAGTCGAAGACGGCCACCGCACCGTCCAGCACTCGAAGGCTTCGCTCCACCTCGACGGTGAAGTCGACGTGGCCGGGTGTGTCGATGATGTTGATGCGGTGGTCGCGCCAGAATC
>JAOTZF010000075.1 GCA_029861485.1 Thermoleophilia bacterium
CGCCCGCGGTCAAGTGGCTGCCGGTATCGCGATGCTCAGCGGATCGGTGGCCGGTGGCTTCGTGGCCCAGGTGACCAGCCTCGGCGTTCCGTACATCCTGCGGGTCGTGATGCTGGGCCTCACCCTCGTGGTGGCCTTCCTCTACATGAGGGATCTCGGTTTCACGCCGCATTCGGCCAGACACCCGATCAGGGAGATGAAGACCATCACCTCCGCATCGCTCGAGAATGGCCTGCGCAATCCGCCGGTGCGCTGGATCATGCTCGCCTCGCCGTTCACGGCCGGGGTGGGCATCTACGCTTTCTATGCGATGCAGCCTTATCTGCTGGAGCTCTACGGCAACCCCAACGCCTACACCGTTGCGGGTCTGGCAGCCGCGATCGTGGCCGGCGCCCAGATCGTCGGTGGCCTGCTGGTTGACCGGATTCGTCGCCTGTTCGGCAACCGCACGACCCTTCTGATCACTACGACGTCGATCAGCGGGCTGGCTTTGCTCGCTATCGGACTCACCAGCAGCTTCTGGATCGCGATCGGCGGGCTGGTCGTATGGGCGATGCTCTTCGCGGTGTCAATGCCGGTCCGTCAGGCCTACATCAACGGTCTCATTCCCTCACAGCAGCGGGCGACCGTGCTCTCGTTCGACGCGCTGCTGGGCTCGAGCGGTGCCGTCGGCACACAGCCGGTACTCGGCCGCGTCGCCGACGTCTACGGCTACTCCACCTCGTACGTGGTCAGCGCGGCGATCCAGGTATGCGCCGTGCCCTTCGTGTTCCTGGCCCGGCGAGAGAAGGCGGGGTCCGATCCGATGCACGCCGATCCTGGGTCGACCGCGGAAGCGGCACCGAGCTCCTGAAGCCCGGGTAGGTAGCCCATCGTCTGCGGGCGGCGCTTCCAATGCTCAGGCCGACCGCGGCGCACGTCGGCTACGGCGCGACTACGTCGGCTACGCCCGCCGCGGCCGGCGGAGGCAGCAGCAGCAGCTCGGTGACCGCCGAGGCCTCGGCGGGGTGCGAGAAGAGGAAGCCTTGGCCCAGCGCGCAACGCATCGACCGCAGCTGCGCCAACTCGATTGGACGCTCGATGCCTTCGGCGATCGTCGTCATGCCGAGTCGTTGGCCCAGCTCGACGATGGTCTTGACGAGCGCCACTCCATTGGCTGGGCCCCCGAGGCCGCGCACGAACAACCGGTCGATCTTGAGCTGCTCGAACGGAAAGCGCTTGATGTAGCTGAGTGAGCTGTAGCCGGTGCCGAAGTCGTCGAGCGCGAGGCGCACGCCGAGCGAGCGAGCCTCGTTCAGGCAATCGCCGGCCGCCTCGAAGTCGCCGAGGAATATGCTCTCGGTGACCTCGAGCACCAAGGCCGAGGGCTCGAGTCCTGAACCGTCCAGCGCATCGGTGAGATGGGTCGCGAGACTGCCCAGCACCTGGTAGCCGGAGAGATTGACGCTGACCGTCAGATTGCGGGTGTGCTCCGAAGCCGCCCTCCAGCGCACGCACTGCTTGCTGACCTCGAGCAGCACCCAACGCCCGACGTCAACGATCATCCCGGAACGCTCCACGTCCGGTATGAACTCTGCCGGCTCCATCAGGCCGCGGTCCGGGTGCCGCCAGCGGATCAGGGCCTCGACGCCCACCGGAACCCGCGAGTTGAGGCTCACGATCGGCTGGTAGTGCACGACGAATTGACCGTCGGCGAGCGCCCTCTCGAACGCCGCCGCGGTCGCGCGATGATCCATGCGACTGTGACCCATGTGGCCGCGGTAGACGGCGGCGCCGCTCTCTCCGGTCGACTTGACGTTGTACATCGCGATATCTGCCCGCCGGAGAAGCTCGTCGCCGGTGTCGCAGTCGTTATCGGTGAGCGCGATGCCGATGCTCGCGCCGATCGACGCCTGACCGTCGAGGGCGACGGTGGTCCCACGGAGGGTGACGAGGACGCGGTTCGCGACCTCGAGCGCCGACTCCTGCGTCGCGTCCTCCAGGAGCACGGCGAACTCGTCGCCACCCAGGCGACCGACGCTCTCATGACCTCGCGTACACGCAGATATGCGCCCGCCGATGATGCGGAGCACTTGGTCGCCCTCGGCGTGACCCAGCGTGTCGTTGACCTCCTTGAAGCCGTTCAGGTCGATGAAAAGGAGCGCGACGCGCTCGCCCGTACGGCGGGCTCTGGTCGACGCCTGCTCCAGGCGATCGAGGAACAGGGAGCGATTCGGCAGACCGGTCAACGGATCGTGGAACGCGTGGTTCAGCTCGTTCACGGTGCTCGCATCCGTAATCGCCATCGCCGCATGGCCGGCGAACGCCCTGAAAGCTTCGGTTGCGGTAGCCGTCTCGGCGGGACCGTCGTCCGTCCACAGCGCATGGAGCGAGCCGAGGGCCCGGTCGCCCTCGAGTATCGGGGCGCTCAGAACCAGCGCCTCACGTATGTCCGAACCGGCAGTGCCGATCGCGAGGGGGCGCGGCGCGTCGATGGCGTCCGGGAGGGCCGCGGCCTCCAGGCCGCACGCCTTCGCACCGGCGGGAGTCCCCACCAATGACTTGCCGGCCGCTGTGCCCGCGCTGACGAAGATGCTCTCGGCGCCATTCACGCCCTCCACGGTGGCGACGACCGCATCCGCGCCGAGGCGGGTACTCGCCTCGTCGGCGACCGCCTCGAGGATCTCCTGCAGCGGCAGCCGGTGCGAGATCAGGCGTTGGACGGCGAGCAATGATTCGAGGAGCTCCCGCTGCGCGAGCTGGTCCTGCAATCGGCGCTCGGCCTCCTGGGTACGGAGCTCTGTCATCTCCCGCAGCTCACGCTCTGCCGAGGCGTTTGCAAGCAACCGGAGGGTGAGCATCAGAATGCGCCCCATCGACTTGAGGGGCGTCACCTCGCGGGGGCTGAAGGCTCCGCTCGATCGTGCGATTACGAGTCGCACCTCAGGCTCGTCGCCGACCTTTGTCGCGATTGCCGCGCATTCGCCCACGGAGTCAAGAGTGATGCTGGAGCTCTCGCCGGTGGCGATCCTCAACACGTCTGCCTCGCGCTGGTCATCGCGCGCGAAGCCGAACGCCCGGAGGACGGCTCCATCGCTCACCAGCGCGGCGATCTCGGCATCGAACACCTCCGCGATCCGCAGCAGACCGCTGCGCACGGCCGCATCCTCGCTCTCGTACGAGGTGAGCGCGGCGAGGAACTCCGAGAGCTCAGCGTCGTGAGGCATTCCCCGGACCAGCCCTCTACGACAACGCCAGCGCGACCAGCGTCTGATTGTGGAACCCGCGTACCCCTCTGGTACGCGCGATTTCCCCGTAGCTGTAGAAGCCGACGACCGGTGCTCCGCCGGTCAGCGCCTCGATGGCGCGCATCTCGTCCTGCACGCCGGCGCTGCCCAGCACGCCGCGGCGGGCGATGCAGTCGAAGGCCATCACACCGAGTGGGTGACGACCCTCGAGCGGCTCCAATGCCTCGGCGCAGGCCGCGCTCGTCCCATCGATCACCGATTGACGGTCGCCCGTCATGAAGAAGGCCGTGCCCCCCTCGGGAACCTCCGCGATACAGGTGAGCGAACGCGTCTCGAAGTCGGCGCCGCTGATGAACCGGACCTCCTGGACTCCGCGCCGCTGGATGCCGAGGGGATGCGTGAGCGCGAACCGAGTGAAGGCGGCCGGATCGCTGCGCGCCCCCTCCGGGGCGTCGAGGCGCTCCAGGTAGACGTCCAGCGCCGGCATGTGATCGATCTCCCGTACCGAGACGCCCCGGCTCTCGGTAACCAGCATCTCCTCACCCACTGGCTGCCAACCGTGGCGCACGCCAATGCCGATGGGCGCGTCCGAGCCGATGGCCGCAGCGACGATCGAATCCTCGAGCACCTCTCCATCGTGGAGCTGCAGCGTCTGCTTCATCGCGAGATCGTCACCGGCACACCCGCCGACGAGTGGCACACCTGCGCCCACCACCGAGTAGGCGCCCCTGACGACCTCCTGTTGATCGCCGGCCAGGCCGTCAGTGAGCAGGAGCAGCACTCGATGCTGCGCACCCGCAACCTCGTCGATGCATTGGGCAGCGCCGGCGCCCGCGGTGAACAGATCGTCCGACGCGGCCGAGGCGCGCGCGGTCGCCGCGGAGAACCCCGCCCCCCCGATGGCCGAGATGGCAACGCTGTGGTCGCGCACGGCTCCGGTCGCGATCTCGCCGGCCGTCGTGCAGCCGATCATGGGCACGGCCCCGGAGACGTCCCTGATGCCCTCGAGCACGGCGCGCAGCTCGAGGCGGGGAGACGCGAACACGACCATGAGACGAGGGTCCTCACCCACGAGAGCGTCGGCCCCCGCCGCGAGTCCTGCCTCATACCCATCGGGGTCGCAGGACGTTCCTACGCCAAACCACCGATTACCGGCCGAGCGGTCCGGGGTCGCGTTTCCCGAACGAGGAGGGCTCATCGATCGTCCCCCACTGGATGCCCGACCCGACGGCACGAGATATCGGCCAGCCTGTTGTTCGACTGCTCGCTAATCGCCCCGGCGACGCGCTGACTCAGCGAGGTGCAATCCCCCGGAGCGATTCGGCAGCCACGGATTCCACGGCGACGCTCGCCCAAGCCGTCGAGGAAGACCTCCTCCGAGTCACTTGCCGAAGAGGCGGTCGTGACCTCCAGCTCGTCGGCGAGGCTCTTCTCCGCCGGGACCTCGCTCATCCGCCAGCTGATCTCGTCGGTCCTCGACGCCCAGGCTCTCGCAAACTGAGGATAGGTTGTGTGCATAACCGTCCATCGGGGCGGCGCCCGCCTCGGCCTTATCGGTCTAGACGAGTTGCCCCGGGCTTGTGCTCGCGTCCAGGGGCCGGCCGCGTGGCCGACCGCCCCTCAGGCCGAAGCACCTACTGAGTTGCGCCGACGGCGCGCGCGAGCGAGTCAAGATCCCCCGCGACCTCAGAGCCGACATCGGCCGGTGTGTACTGCAGCGAGCGCACGACCTCACCGGTGCGCAGCAATGCCCAGCCGAACTGCTCACCCAGCGTCTGTGCAGTCTCAGGGATGGATTCCGGTGACGCCAGCACGTGCCCTGCTTGGCAAGGGCGCATATCTTGGGGACGACGGCACCGTCGCACAGGGCGAGATCAACGGCTTCACGGCGAACCATCGCGGCAACGGATGGCTCCGCGTGAGGCTGGACTTCGGATTCCTTGGAGGTGCCTACCCATTCAGTCGGGTGGATCCCGCGTTTCGCTTAGTGCCGATTGCCGACGGCACTCAGAAGGAGCAACGCGTTCTCTCGGTCGTGTCCCACTGCGGCACCCCAGGGAACGGCCACGGGCTCGTGAGCAACACCTCGAGCGACCTCCCACAAGGCTGGTTCGACCTCCTGGCGCCGACGCGCCGGTAGGGCGCACGTAGGGCGGGGCCAGCCCCGCCCTACGTGCCCCTAGTCGCCCAGGATCTCGCGGTAGAGCTCGACGAGCTGGTCCGCCTGGCGCTCGAAGCCGAACTGCTCGACGAAGGCGGCGCGCGCCCTCAGGCCCATCTGCTCCGCCTCCGGGCTCTCAAGGATGTGGGTGAGCGCGTCGGCATGGGCCTGCGCATCGGCCGCCGGTACGGCGATGCCGCACCTCGCCGAGCGCACGATCTGCCCCATCAGGCCGATGTCGCTGACCACGACCGGGCGGGCGGCGGCCATCGCCTCGAAGAGCTTGGTCGGTACCACCGGGCGCGACATGTTGCCGTGGCTCGCCTGGATGGGGATCCAGGCGACCTTGCACCAGGCCAGCTGACGGGGGACGTCCTCCGGCGGCACGGGGCCGGTCGCCTCCACGCCTGCCGGCAGCGCCCCGGGATCACCGGGACCCACGAGCCGGAGCACCGCGCCGGCCGCCTGCACGAGCGGAAAGGCCTCGCGCATCAGCCCAATGCCGCGATGCACTCCGATGCCCCCGATGTAGATGACGCGCGGTTCGCTGGGGAGCGTGGCCGGCTCGGAGAACTCGTCGGACCAGGGGCTGTTGTCGACCGGTGTTGCCCGTGCCCCGCTGTTCGCGAACCGTGCGGCCAGGTCGGGGTTCGCGGTGACGACGCCCGCAAGCCGGCTCGCGAGCCACTGCTCGGCCCGCTCGGCGACGAGGGCAATCGGCAGCCGCGCCGGAGCGGGGAGCCACGCCTTGGTCCGCGCCGTGCGGCCGAGGTATTCGTGAACGTCGTAGACCACGGGGCGCCCGGTTCGTCGTGAGAGCCACAGCGCCGCCGGCAGAAGCTCGGGGTCGTGGACGTGGTAGATGTCCGCATCGAGTTCGCTGGCCTTCTGCATCAGGCGCCACCCGCCGATGAGCCGCCGCGCCCGACCGGGCTTTCGGGCGAGAGCAAGCACCCGCGCGTCGGCGCCCGCGCGGCGCAGCGCGTGCACCTCCTTGTGCGAGATGCGGATATCGGTCGGCTGGTGCACGCTCGTCAGGTGAATGGCGCGCCGGCCGTCGAGCCGCCCTCCGCGAGGTCCCGCCGGTGGCCGCACCGGCCCAATCGCCGCGCCGGCTGACCGCAGCTCGTCGAGCAGCTCTGCCCAGAGCGGGCCGTACCCCTGCGCCCGCTCGTCGGCGAGGTAGGTGTTGTGCCACAGCAACGATGCGCGCCCGCCAGCGTGCCGCACGACGTCAAGCACACCGAGCGCTCGCTGCTTCGCCTCGTCGGCCGCGAGCCCCAGCTGGCGGTGGAGCGTCGTGTCCATCACCGCCAGCGGAACGAGCGTGAGCTCCGCTGCGCGCTCTTCTCCGACCAGCCACGGCCGAAACGGCCGAGCGATCCCGCAGGCGAAGCCCGGCGCCTCGCTGAACCCGAGCGATGCGTCGTACGTGACGCCCGCCTGCTCGAGCCAGCGCACCGTCTCGTGGTAGCGAAAGCGCAGGTAGTGAAACCGCACGCCGAGGATCTCCCCCACCTCGTCGCGCAGCGCGGTGAGCTCTTCCGCGAGCGCCTCTGCGCTCTCTGAGGAGGCAAACGAGGCATGCAGGCCAACCTCGCCGCCGGCCGCGGCGACGGCGCGCGCCATGTGGCGCCGGGTTCTCTCATAGGTCCGCCTTGGAGTGCCATCCAGACGATTCTGATTGCGCCCGATGAAGAAGACCGTCGGCGCGGTGCCGCGGCGACCCGCGGCCTCGAGCAGGTCGGGGATGTTGTTCCAGGGGTCACCGAACGCGAGTGAGGCCACGGCGCCAAGCGAACCTCGGCGCAGCATGCCGGCAACCGACCGAGGGGTCCGACGCCGAATCCGGTCGATGTCGTGAGTGATCGCGACGCTCCACTCGCTCGGCGGATCGATTCCGAGCACGTCGCGCAGCGCCGCGATGTAGTCCTCGACCAGCGGGCGCTCCAGCTCCAGCCCGGCGATCCGGCCGAACGCGCTGGCCCCAAGCGGAAGCCGGTCGAAGCGGTCGCGCTCGGCGACGTGCAGCTCATCCCAGCGCGAGAGCAGATAGAAGGCCGAGGCCACGATGTCTCCCGCAAACGGCCCCGAGCGCGTCGCGGGGGGAAACAGGTAGTCGAGACCCGCCGCGCGGTGCGTGCCGTCGCCGGGGAAAGGATCCTCGCGCTCGAAGAAGGCCTGACAGTCGCGCTCCAGCGGAATCCAGACGGCATCCGGATTCGACGGCGAGCTCGGCGCGTAGACCAGCTCGCCGTCGTCGTCGACGAAGAGCGCCTGTCGGCCGACGGCTTCTGCCAACAGGTCGAGCACCCATCGGGCCCGAGGCTCGAATGCGGGACGTGCGCCGGCTATCTCGATGCGAAGGGAAGCGTGCATCGAGACCGGACTACTCGGCAGACAGCGGCGAGCCGAGCTCTCCCCTGCGTCCGTCCCATTGGTGCACCACCTCGTCGATCCCCACCCGGCGGCGCTCGGCGGGCGCAGTCGCGGCCGTCCCGAGGTAGATGAAGCCGAGGATCTCGTCATCCGGATCGTGCCCCAGCGCCCGCTTGATCTCGGCATGGAAAGCGGGCCATTCGCTGAGCCACTGCCCTGCGTACCCCAGGGCGTGGGCAGCGTTGAGGATGTTCTGGCAGACAGCGCCTCCGGAGAGCATCTGCTCGACCTCGGGAATCTCGTGCCCCGGCAGAATGCGACTGGTCACCACGAGCAGCACCGGCGCGCGACGAGGCCGCTCGCGCTCGAGCCCGACTTCCTCGGCGCCGGCCTCGGGATTCTCCGCGGCAATA
>JAOTZF010000076.1 GCA_029861485.1 Thermoleophilia bacterium
CCGCGCGATCACCGCTTGGGTCCGGTCCCGCCAGCTCTCGGGAAGCCCCGTCAGATGGCTAGAGATGCGCAGCGCCGCCAGGAGCCCCAGGCTGATGGCCTCGCCGTGCTGGTAGCGGGCGTAGCCGGCAGCGGCCTCGATGCCGTGTCCGATGGTGTGACCGAGGTTCAGGGTTGCTCGCATTCCGAGGTCGCGCTCATCGGCGGCCACGACGCGGAGCTTGTGCTCGACGCAGCGCTGGATCAAGTCTACGAGGGCGTCGTGCGGCCCGGGGAGCCTGGGCCAGCCCTCGACCAGGCCGAAGAGCTCGGGCCCGTCGAGCAAGCCGTACTTGATGACCTCGGCGAAGCCGCACGACAGCTCGCGCGCCGGAAGCGAATCCAAGGCCGACGTATCCATGACGACCATCGCCGGCTGCCAGATAGCGCCGACGTAGTTCTTGCCCTCCGGCAAATCGACCCCGGTCTTGCCGCCGACCGCCGAGTCCACCATGGCCAGCAGACTCGTGGGCACGTGGATCAACCCGATGCCGCGCTGGTAGGCGGCGGCGACGAATCCGGCAAGGTCTCCCAGGACGCCGCCGCCGACGGCGACTACGCCGTCCCGGCGTCGGATCCCGGCCCTGGCCGCATCGCGACACAGGCGCTCGACGCTGGAGAGGCTCTTGCTGGGCTCACCCGGGGCCACCGGCGCGAGGCTGACCCGCTTTCCCGCGCGCTCCACCGACTCTCGTACGGATTTCGCGATGTGCGCGACGTTCTCGTCATAGACCAGCAAGACCGCGTCGCCAGAGACACTCTCCGGCCACCGGCCTCCGAGATCGGCGATGGCGCCCGCACCCAGGCGGATCGGATACCTCGTCTCCCCAATCTGCGCGGTAATCACCCGCCGGGGATCGCTCACGCCGCGGCCTTCGCCCACTCGGCCACCGCCGAGAGCACCTCTCCGAGAGGCCGATCGGCATCGATCTCGACATCCGCGGCCTCGCGGTAGACGGGCTCGCGGGCCTCGGCGCGCCTGAGGAACCGCCCTCGATCTGCCGCCAAAGGACGATCGGAGCCCCCCACACGACTCCAGGCGACCTCGGGAGAGACGTTGAGCCAGATCACGGTCGCCTCGCGGGACAGAAGACCGCGCGTGCGGTCGCTGCCGAGCGCGCCGCCCCCGAGTGCCAGCACCCCCGGGTCGCGTTCTTGGACGATGGTGCGGATGACCTCGGCCTCCGTGCGACGGAACCAGACCTCTCCACGCTTGGAGAAGATCTCCGGGATGGCCATCCCGGCATGCTTCTCGATGGCCGCATCCGCGTCCACAAACTTCCGCCGAAGCGCTCGCGCCAGCCTGCGACCCACGCTGCTCTTGCCCGACCCCATATAGCCGGCCATCACCAGCCAGCGATCGAGCTCAGTCGAGCTGGTCACGGTAGCGCTCGATCGCGGCGTCGAGCTGTGCGATGGAGTCGCCACCGAACTTGTCGATGAGCGCCTGGGCGAGCACGAAGGCCACCTCGGCCTCGCCGACGACGGCCGCGGCCGGGACCGCGCAGATGTCCGAGCGCTCCTTGAAGGCGGCGCGCTCCTCCTTGGTGGCGACATCCACCGACGCCAACGGCCGGGACAGGGTCGAGATGGGCTTCATGACCGCCCTCACCACGACCGGCGCGCCGTGGGTCATGCCGCCCTCGAGGCCCCCCGATCGGTTCGTCCGGCGGTGATAGCCCTGCTGGTCGCTGTAGAAGATCTCATCGTGTGCCTCACTGCCGCGGATGCGCCCGAGCTCGAAGCCCGCCCCGATCTCGACGCCCTTGATGGCCTGGATGCCAAGGAGGGCCTGACCCAGCTGCCCATCCAGACGGCGGTCGCCGCTGACGTGGCTTCCGAGCCCTGGAAGTGGATCGAAGACCACCACCTCGAAGACGCCGCCGAGAGTGTCGTGGTCCTGCCCGGCCGCCTTGATCGCGGCGACCATCTCCTGCTCCACCTCGGAGTCGAGGCAGCGCACCGGACTCTCGTCGACACGCTCGAAGTCCGCGAGGCTCGGCTCGCCGCCGTCTGCGACGGCCACCGGGCCGATGCGAACGACGTGGCTTCGAACCTCCATGCCGTAGCGCCGCAGCAGCGCCCGAGCCACGCCGCCGGCAGCCACGCGCGCGGCGGTCTCCCGCGCGCTCGCCCGCTCGAGGATGTTCCGAAGGTCGCCGGTCTCGTATTTCTGCATGCCTGCGAGATCGGCATGTCCGGGCCGCGGGAGCGTGATCGGGTCGACCTCCGCGGGCTCCCAGACCGCCATACGGTCCTGGGACCAGTTCGGGAAGTCGAGGTTCGGGATCTCCATCGTCAGCGGGCTTCCCAGGGTTTGCCCGTGGCGAAGGCCGCTCTTGATCGTGACGCGGTCCTTCTCGATCTTCATCCGGCCGCCCCGGCCATAGCCCAGCTGGCGGCGGGCCAGGTCGGTGTCCACGTCCTCCCGCCGGAGCTGCAAGCCGGCGGGCAGGCCCTCGATCACCGCGATCAGCGCGGGGCCGTGCGACTCCCCGGCGGTGCGGTACGTCAATGCCATCCGACCGGGCAGTTTATCGACTGAGCGGATGCCTCCAGGCGCGCTGCGCAATTCCCCCTGTAGAGGCTCTACCCGACGGGGTCCGACGCCGAAACAAGGGAGGACGAGTGGTGGATTCTCCCGAACATGACGTGCAACCACCGGCCGTGCGCCCGGCCGGTCGCACGACGACGTCGCTGTTCGCTCGCGCCCTCTTCGTGGTGGCTGCCGCGCTACTGCCCCTGTCGGTCGCGTGGGCGCTGAGTGAGAACGGCTCCGGTGCTGAGGCGGGCGCCGCCCCGTCGCCGGAGGTGACCCGGCTGGACCCGGCCCTACGAGCCGGACTCGCCGAAGCGAGCGCGGCCCCGGCCGCGGCCGCCGCGCGTCGGTCGCGCGTGCAGGATCGGCTGGCCGTGCTGCGTCATCCGCTGGTCGGCGTCTCGCGGGGTGAGTTGGTCCGCGCGATCGGACGGCCGACCCGGCGCACCAACGAGGGCGGAGCGGCCATGGAGCTGCTGGAGTACGAGATCGCCGATGACGAGTACCAGGTCGTCGTGTTGAACAAGCGCGTGGTCGAGGTGACCCGCTTCCGCTGAGCCGTGCCGGCGAATTGCCGCGCGTGCCATCCCCGCTCGCGACCCAGCGCGAAGGCAAGCGCCTAAGCTGTCGGAGTGGCGTCCACCGGATACACGGTCGTGACCGACGGCGCGTGCTCTGCCAATGGGACCGAGGAGGCTCGCGGCGGCTGGGCCGCGATCGTCATCACGCCCTCAGGCGAGGAGACCGTCCTCACCGGCGGTGCCGCGCTCACGACGAACAACCGCATGGAGCTGACCGCGGCCATCGAGGGCATCTCGGCCACGCCCGAGGGGACATCGGTCGAGCTCGTCACCGATTCGTCCTACGTCGCGAGGGCCATCAGCGATGGATGGCTCGAATCCTGGCAGAAGCGGGGCTGGAAGACGGCCGGGCGCAAGCCGGTCAAGAACCGGGACCTCTGGGAGCGGATGATCGTGGAACTGCGCCGCCACGGTAGCGTGACCCCCACGCTCGTGAAGGGCCATGCGGGCCACCCGGCCAACGAGCGCGCCGACCGCTTGGCCCAGGACGCCGCGACCGAGGACTGGCCCCCGGAGGACATGCCGCCCGAGGGCGGGCAGCTTGGGCTCGACCTCGACTGAGCCGCCCCCGCGAACCCTCGTCGTCGGCCCGGGTGCGATCGGCGCTTTCATCGCCGCGCGACTGACCCGTGCCGGCTGGCCGGTGGCGGTTCAGGCCCGCGGCGACACCCTGGCAGCCCTGCGAGCCCGGCCGCTCGCCATCGAGGACGACGGCGCGCGCAGCAGCGTCCGTTTGCGCATGGTTTCGGCCCCCGACCAAGCCGGGGCCCTCGACCTCGTCCTCGTATGCACCAAGAGCTATGACACGGAAGCGGTCGCGGAGCAGCTGGCCGCGGGCGCTCAAGCCGACGTCGTGGTGCTTTCCCTGCAGAACGGCGTCCACAACGTCGGCGTGCTCCGCAACGCCCTGCCGCAGGCCGAGGTGGGGGGCGTTGCGGTCTATCTCGGTTGCGAGCGCCGCGATGCCCGGCACGTGATTCGACGGCCGAGTCGGCATCCCACGACGGGGGTCGTTCAGGATCGCCTCGTCGGGGGACCGCCCGGGCCGATAGGCGACGAGCTCGCCCGCCTCGGCGAAACGGTGGGCGTCGCGACGGAGATCCGGGCGGACCCCGAGGCGGCCCTCTGGACCAAGCTGATCGCGAACGTTGCCCTCAACACGGTGACCGCGCTCGGCCGGGCGCGGGTGTGCACCGTCTTCGCCCGTGAAGACGCCGTGCGACTGATGCTGGCCCTCGGGGACGAGGTGGTGTCCGTCGCCCGGGCCAAGGGGATCGCCCTGCCGCAGAGCGGAGCGCACGACTACGTCGCCGACGCGCGGCGCCGCTTGCCGAAAGACGGCGGCTCGTCGACGCTCTTTGATCTCGAGGCCGGACGCCGCCTCGAACGCGAGGCCCTCGTCGGTGCCGTGGTCCGCGAGGCGGACCAGATCGACGTGGAGGTCCCGTACAGCGCGACCTGCGACGCCCTGTTGCGCCTGGTCGACCCAACCCGGGCACCCGGCCCGCACGACGCCGGCGAACTAATCTAGCGACATGAACGACAGCATCCGCCTCGCGCGCATCGCCGGCATCCAGGTCGGCCTGAACTGGAGCGTTCTGGCCCTGGCGGCCCTGCTGATGTGGAGCCTCGGCTCGTTCTTCTTCCCGGACGCCCTTCCCGATTCCAGTGCGGCGCTCCACTGGAGCTTGGCCGCGATCGCCACGGTCATCGCCCTGCTGTCGATCCTGCTCCACGAGATCGGGCACGCGCTTCAGGCCAGACGGGATGGAATGCGGATAGATGGCATCACGCTCTGGATGTTCGGCGGCGTGGCGCGCTTCCGAGGCAACTTCCCGAGCGCTGGCGCCGAGTTCCGAATCGCAATCGCGGGGCCGCTGGTCTCCGTGGCTCTCGCCGCGGCGTTTTCGGGCGGGCTCGCGCTGCCGGGGCTTCCAGAGGCCGCCCGCGACCTCCTGTTCTGGCTGGCCTACATCAACGCCGCGCTGTTCCTCTTCAACCTCCTGCCGGCGTTGCCACTGGACGGCGGCCGCATCCTGCGCGCGATCCTGTGGCAGACCACGGGGGACTTCAACCGCGGCACCACCATCGCCGCCAAGATCGCCAAGGGCTTCGCCTGGGCCCTCATCGCGTTCGGAGTCGTCATCTTCATCCGATTCGGGGCCCTGAGCGGCATCTGGCTGGTCTTCATCGCCTGGTTCCTGCTCCAGGCGGCACGCGCAGAGGCGCGCGCCCTCGTCGGCCGAGACGCGCTCGGCGATCTCCGGGTGCGGGACGTCATGACGCGGGCCGAGGCGGTCTTCGATCCGAGCACCTCGGCTTCCGCCTTCGTTGACCGCACTGTCTTCAGCGCTCCGAGCGCAAGCTATCCGGTGGTCAGCGCCGGCCGCCTGGTCGGAGTCGTTTCGTCGGCGGCGTTCGCAGAGGCCCCGCGCGACTCCTGGGCCGAGGTGACCGTCGGCGAGGTGATGCGTCCGATCGATGGCGTGCCGGTCGTCGAGCCCGACGATCTGTTGGCGGACGCCGCGTCCCAGCTCGGCAGAGGCATCGACCGGCTGCCGGTGGCCGTCGACGGCGCCCTGGTCGGGGTGCTCACGGTCGGCGCCCTCGCCCGCGCGCTCGGGGTGCGCGCGCGAGAGGCCGCCGCCGGCTGAAGCGCTAGCCGAGGGCGAAGACCGCGCCCGCCGCCAGCAGGTTCGGCGCGCGTTTGGTCAGCCCGTTGGCGGCGTTGCCCGCCCCGTCGAGGTACCGGCGCTCGGTGATCTGCCAGGGCCCCTCTCGCATTACCAGGCGCTCGAAGTCGCTGATCGTGCAGTGGCGGATGTTGGGCGTCTCGTGCCACTCGTTCGGCAGCGCCTTGGTCACCGGCATCCGGCCTCCCAGCAAGAGCTTCACCCGCACCTGCCAGTGCCCGAAGTTCGGGAACGACACGATGCCGCGCCGCCCCACGCGCATGACCTCCCTCATGACGAGGTTCGGCCGGTAGACCGATTGAAGGGTCTGCGAGAGCACCACGACATCGAATGAGCGGTCGGCGAAGTCCGGCAGCCCGGCATCGATGTCCGCCTGCACGACGGGGATTCCGCGGGCGACAGCCGCGTGAAAGGCCTCCGTGCTGACCTCGACGCCCTGGCCCGAGCAGCCCTTTGTCTCCATGAGGTGCTTCAGCAGCGCTCCGTCGCCGCACCCGAGATCGAGCACCCGGGAGCCTTCGGGGATGAGGCTTGCCAGTACGTCCTGATCGGGGCGCATCAGCCCCCCCGGTCGTGTTCCACGTCATCGGCCTGGCGATCCATGAAGCCGGCGATGGTGCGGTGGTACTCGGGCACCTCGAGCAGAAAGGAGTCGTGGCCGTGGGGGGAGCGGATTTCCCGGAAGGTCACCGGAACCTGGTGAGCGGCGAGCACCCGCACGATCTCGCGCGAGTGACTGGTGTCAAAGCGCCAGTCACTATCGAAGGAGAGCACCAGGAATCGGGTGTCGAGCCCCTCCAGACGGGGCGCAACCGCCTCCATGTCGCCGAAGGGATCGAAGTAGTCCATGACGCGCGTCAGATAGAGGTAGCTGTTCGCATCAAAACGCTTCAGGAAGCTCTCACCCTGGTACTGGAGGTACGACTCCACTTGGAAGTCGACGTCGAAGCCGAACCGGGGCTCTGCGGAGTCCTGGAAGCGGCGGCCGAACTTCGTCCGCATCGACTCCTCCGACAGGTACGTGATGTGGGCCATCATCCGCGCCACGGCCAGGCCGCGGGTCGGCGCGACACCATGCTGCGCGTAGTCGCCCTCGTGGAAGTCGGGGTCGCGCATTATGCCCTCGCGGGCCACCGCGGAGAAGGCGATGTTCTGGGCGGTGAGCCGGCTCGACGCACAGATTGCGATCACCGACGCCACTTCCCCGGGGGCGTCCAGGGCCCACTGCAGCCCCTGCATCCCGCCAAGTGACCCGCCCACGATCGCCAGAACCCTCTCGATCCCGAGATGCCGCGTCAGGGCCCGGTGCACCTTCACGAGGTCGCTCATCGTGAACAGCGGGAACCGCAGTCCGTATGGCCGGCCCGTGGCGGGATCGATCGACGAAGGACCGGTAGTACCCTGGCAGCCGCCCAGCAGATTGGAGCAGATGACGAAGTAGCGATCCGTGTCGATCGGCTTGCCGGGACCGATCAGGTTGTCCCACCAGCCCGGGCGCTCGCTGCCCTCGTGGTACCCGGCGGCGTGCGCGTCGCCCGTCAGCGCATGGCAGATGTAGACGGCGTTCGACCGCTCGTCGTTCAGGCAGCCGTAGGTCTCATACGCCACCACGACCGGCGCGAGCGTGGCACCGGACTCGAAGACCAGCGGGTCGTCCTCGTCGAAGAGGACGACCCGATCGGTCTCGACCAGGCCGACCGAGCCGGCCGTGGCCCGCGCCATTCCGTCGTCGCTCGACTACGCCGCCAAGGCGGCGTCGATGTCGGCGACGAGGTCCTCGACGTTCTCGATGCCGACCGCGAGGCGCACCATGTCCTGGCTGACGCCGGCCGAGGCGAGCTCTTCCTCGTTGAGCTGCGAGTGCGTGGTGCTCGCCGAGTGGATGGCGAGCGACTTCGCGTCACCGATGTTGGCGAGGTGGCTGAAGAGCGAGAGCGAGTTGATGAACTTCTCACCGGCTTCTCGGCCGCCCGTGATCCCGAAGGTCACCAGCGCACCGTAGCCGCCGTCGAGCATACGCCCCGCGACCTCGTGATGGGAGGAGGACTCGAGCCCCGGGTAAGAGACCCACTCCACGGATGGATGGCCTTCGAGGTGTTTGGCGACGGCCATCGCGTTCTCGGCGTGGCGCTGAACCCTCAAGCCCAAGGTCTCGATGCCCTGGAGGAACAGGAACGCGTTGAACGGCGAGAGCGCGGCACCGGTGTTCCGTAGCAACACCGTCCGGACGCGGCCGATGTAGGCCGCGGGCCCCAGGGCCTCTGACCAGACCACTCCGTGGTAGGACGGGTCCGGCTGGGTGAGCCCCGGGTAGCGGTCCGCGTG
>JAOTZF010000232.1 GCA_029861485.1 Thermoleophilia bacterium
TCCCCGGTATCGGCGTTGATGGGGATAGAGATCACCTCGGTATCGCCGGCGTTGTTGATTCCCGTTTCGATGCCGGGGCCGAACGGGACATGGCGCCCCTCCACCTGCGCGGTCGCATTCTCCGCCCCGACGGCCTCACCGAGGCGCGCGACAGCCGCCTGGATCTCGGGATCGAAGACGTTCTGATTGGCCCCGGCATCGACGACCACCTGGGCGGGAGATGCCAGCCCGAGCGTGAAGTTCTCCTCCAGGGCCAGGAAGGCGGCCTTCGCCTGCACGTCGTCGTTCAGTCCGCGCGCCCCATTGAAGCCGGTCGATAGGCCGAGCACCGGGCTCGCGAGCGCCAAGAGGCCGATCACCGCCAGGCCGGCCGCGATTCCCGGGCGCCGGAGAGAGGCGGCGACCACCGGTGAGGCGATGCGCGTCACCAAGCTCGGGCGCGAGCGCCCGGGTCGCGCCATGCCCGGGATGTGCACGCGATTCAACCAGTCACCCGTAAGCGCGGGCAGAACGGTCATCGCAATGATGGCCGCGACGATCACCGCCACCATCGCGGCCATCCCAAGGGCGGTGAACACCGGATCGCCCACCAGGTACATGCCGGCGATCGAGAGCACCGTCGTGGTCGCGGCAATCAGCACGTTCCTGCCCGTGGTTGCCCAGGTTTCGCCGACGGCGTCCACGCGGTCGAGTCCGCCTGCGCGTTCGCTCCGGTACCGCGCGATCATGAACAGCGCGTAGTCGATACCCGCCGCCAGACCGATCAACAGCACCATCTGGATGAAGACCGGCTCCAAGGGATAGAGCTGGCTGAGCAGGGCCAGTACGCCGATCGCCGTGATCACGCCGCCGAAAGCGAGGCCGATGGGCAGCAGCGCCGCCAGAAGCGTCCCCAGCGCGATGATCAGAATGATGAAGGTCAGCGGCAGGTTGATCGAAGACGCCTGCGAGAAGTCCTCGGCGATGTTGTCCTCGGCTTGCTTGCTCGCCGATGCGTCGCCCCCGATGACGATCTCGAATCCCTCAGCCCGTTCCGAGGCAGCCGCGACGGCATCGGTAACCTGCTCGATTTCGTCCAAGACGAACGGCACCGACGACGCGACCGAGGCCTCGGCCTCCCCCTCCAGCTCGATCACCGCGTAGGTGACGTCGCCTGCCCCCTCCCGGGTCGCCACGAGCGGCGACTGGGCTCTCGGCAGGCCGATGTCGTAGTGGGTGAGGGTGTTGCCCACGATGCGCGTGCTCACCCGCCCCGAGACGGGAGTCGCCCGAGTCGCCTCGAAGCGGAGGGCTCGGAGCTCCTCGACGAGCTGGGTGACAGTGCTTTGGTACACCGGGTCGTCGACCGTGAGCGTGGGGTGCGAGAAGACCACGAACTCGCTTGGCGGATCCGAGGCCGCCAGATCGCCGAAGCGCTCCTCCAGAAGATCCGCGGCCCTGACCGACTCACCGGTGCCCCCCTGGCCGGGGTCGGTGTCTGCGCCCACCACGGTCAGCGCCACGATTGCCAAGATCAGCGCCGCCAACCCCAGCGGAGCCACCAACCAGCGGCGCCTGGCGCACCAGCGTCCGATCCGTCCGGTGATGAATTCGGAACCGCTTTCGCCACTCGACATGCCCTTGCGCTCCTACTGGCCCTGGATTTGCACGAGCTCCGAGCCCTCTACCTGGCACCCGATCAAGCCGAAATCAGACGCCTGGTCAGCGGGCTCGGCGCGCTCGCTGGCGCGATCGCCGTTGGCGTCGAAGCTGATCGCCCCGGTGCGCCCATCGGTGATCGTCGTTGCCCTCACGGCGTCCCGAAGCTCCGCGCGATCGATCGTCAGGCTGTCATCCGGATTCTGCGTGGCGCTGACGGCCACGGCATCGAGCAGGACGCGCACCGCATCCGCGTACTGGCCGTTGAAGGCGGCGGCCGGCGGGCCGCCGTGGATCTCGGAGAAGGCGCTGCGGAAATCCTCCGGCAGCTCGATCGCGCAGCCGGAGAAGTAGACCCCTTCGGCGATCTCGCCCAATGGGGCCACGAACTCGCTGGCGCTGGCCGCCGCATCGAACGAGCCAAAAGCGCCGCCGTAGCCGACGTCGCGGAGCTGGCGGTAGAAGAGGGCCGCGTCGGGATTGAAACCCGCGTATCCGACCGCGTCGGGATCGGCGGCGGCGATGGTGCGGGCGAGCTCGCTGAAGTCG
>JAOTZF010000078.1 GCA_029861485.1 Thermoleophilia bacterium
GCGCGCCGATCAGCCGCGGAATCCACTCGGCGACCTGGTCGCTCAACGTCTGCAGGCTGTCGCTGAACGAATACGCCATGAGGCGTTCTGTGCCCATTTTCTCTCCCCCGATGAGTTGGGACGCCCCACCCGGCGTCGGATGTCCGTGGAGACCCTAAATCCCGGCCGCAGCCTGAGGCTTCGCCGACTTGCCGAAACCTACAGCGACCCGCGGGCGTAACCCTCGAGTTCGGCGGCCGGTCGTTCTTCGTGTGAGCGACAGATTCCGTCACGCGCCAAGGGCGGCTACCGGAGGTGACGGTGGCCGCCCCGGGTAGGCTGAATACGTGTCGACGGCTGTCACACCCAGCGACGACGAGCTGGTCCGACGCACCCGACTCGGCGATCTCGACGCCTTCGGAGAGCTCACCGAGCGCTATCGCGAGGTCGTATACCGAGTCGCCGCGCGGATCGTCGGCCCCTCTGATGCCGAGGACGTTGCCCAAGACGCGCTCCTTCGAGCGTTCCACCGGCTGGACCAGTTCCGCGGCGAGGCCCCGTTTCGCTCGTGGCTGCTTCGCATCACGCAGAACGCGGCACTCAACTTCCTCGAGAAGCGACGCGCGATACCCGTCGCCGAGGCCGATCAGATGGCCGAGGAGCAGAGCCTGCGCGAGGGCGGCCCGAAGTCGCCCGTCTCGAGCATTGAGGACTCTGAGCGAAGGGACCGGCTGCGCATGAAGATCTCGCAGCTACGCGAGCAGCATCGCGACGTGCTGGTGATGCGTGACCTCGGCGAGCTCAGCTACGAGGAGATCGCCGAGGTCACCGGCACCCCGCTCGGAAGCGTCAAAGGGCGACTCCATCGCGCCCGGCGCGAGCTCATCGAGCTGCTGCGCAACAACACCTACGACTGGGAGCTGCCGGCATGAGCACAGACGAGAGGCGCCTCGATGAGCTCGTGGCAGAGCTCGACGACGACGCCGATCGCGCCGGCTCGGCGACTCAGGGCTTCGTCGACAACGTGGTCGCGACCGCGCGATGGCAGCAGGTGCTGAAGAACTCACTCGATGTGCTCGAGAAGCTGGTTGAGTCGATCGCCGCGGCCGCGAAGCTGGCCCTCGGCGGAAAGGATGACCGGAACCTCTGATGCCTGCCTTCTTGGCGTTCGCCGGGCGCGCCTCCGACGCCCTGGACCCAATCGTCGACTTCTTGCCACGGCTCGGCGGCGCCATTGCCGTCCTGGTCATCGGCCTGCTGCTGGCACGCTATCTCTCCAAGGCGCTGACGCGCTTCATGCTGCGCGCCAAGATCGACCAGATGGGCGACCAAGTCGGACTCGGCGACAGTCTCGCCAGGGTCGGACTGGGGCGGTCGGTGAGCAGCATCGTCGCGGGGATCGTGCGGGTCTTCCTGTCGTTGTTCGTCGTCGTGACGGCCGTGGGGCTTCTCGGGGTGAAGACGCTCGAAGAGCCGATCAACGAGTTCATCCTCTTCCTGCCCCAGCTTCTGGTCGCGATCGCGATCGTCTTCTTGGGCGTGATCATCGCCGGCTACGTCAGCGACTGGGTCACCCGGATGACCGGTCAGATGGGCATCGAAGGGCCGCTCGGGGCGGCCGCCGGCGCCCTCGTGATCGGCGTGTTCATCGTGGTCGCGGCCGCACAGGCCGGCATTCCGACATCGCTGTTCATCGTGCTGATCGCGATCCTCGTCGGCGCGGCCGCGCTGACCGTCACGCTCGCCTTCGGCCTCGGCGGACGGGGCGTGGCGCAGCAGATCACCGCCGGCCGTTACCTGGGCAACGACCTCGAGGTCGGACAGAGCATCCGTTTGAGCGAGGTCGAGGGCACGATCGCTCGGTTCGAGTCCTCGCACGTCATCCTCACGGGCGCCGATGGCGAGACCATTCTTGTGCCCAACAGCACGGTGCTGGAGTCGGTGGTGATCGTCACAGGGGCGGCGGGGAGCCACCCCTCGCCGTACTGAGCGAGCTAGCCGGCGGCGAGCTCGGCTGGGGCGCCGAACGGCCGGAGCACCTCTGGCACGGCGACCGATCCATCCTCGCGCTGGTGGTTTTCGATGATCGCGATCAAGGTCCGCGCCAGGGCGACGGCGGTGCCGTTCAGCGTATGCAGCATCTGCGTGCCGCGGGAGCCACGGAACCGCGCCTTCAGCCGGCGCGCCTGATAGTCGGTGCAGTTCGAGCACGAGGTGACCTCGCGGTAGCGCTGCTGCCCGGGCATCCAGGCCTCGCAGTCGAACTTCCGCGCGGCCGAGGCGCCCAGGTCGCCGATCGGGATGTCCACGACCCGGTACGGGATCTCGAGCGCCTGGAGGATGTCCTCCTCCATACCGAGGATCAGCTGGTGCTCGTCGGCTGACGCCTCGGGGGTCGTGAACGAGAACATCTCGACCTTGTCGAACTGGTGGACCCGGAAGATGCCGCGCGTGTCCTTGCCCGCGGCGCCGGCCTCGCGACGGAAGCACGTCGACACGCCCGCGTAGCGCAGCGGCAGCACGTCGGCGTGGACGATCTCTTCTTGGTGGAGGCCGGCAAGAGGCACCTCTGACGTGCCGACCAGAAAGAGGTCATCGGCCGCCGTCTCGTAGATGGAGGCGCGATCCGCGGGGAAGAAGCCCGTTCCGACCATGGCGCTCTCGCGCACCAGTACGGGCGGGATGACCGGAGTGAAACCCGCGTTCTCGAGACGGTCGAGCGCGAAGGTCACGACGGCAAGTTGCAGGCGAACCAAGCCGCCCATCAGATACGCGAAGCGCGCCCCTGACACTTTGGCCGCACGCTCGAGGTCGATGATGCCGAGCGCCTCGCCGATCTCTACGTGGTCGCGGATCTCGAAGGCGAACCTCGGCGGCTCGCCAACCTCGCGCAGCACGACGGCGTCGTCCTCACCGCCCTCCGGAGCGGCGTCCTCGGCGAGGTTCGGTAAAGCCAGCAGCATCTCGGCCCGTCGCCTCTCGATGCCCTTGAGACGAGCCTCGCCGTGGGACGCCGAGTCCCCGAGTCGCTTCGCGGCCTCCTCGACCTCCCTCGAGTCCTCGCCCTTCCCGCGCATCTGGCCGATCTGCTTGGAGAGCCGCTTTCGCTCGGCCTTGGCCTCCTCGACCTCCCCGCGCAGGCTGCGCGCCTCGGAATCGACGGCGATGAGCTCGTCGAGGTCGCCGTCGGCGCCGCGCCGCGCCAGGCCGGCGCGCACGCGCGCGGGATCGTCGCGAATCAACTTCAGGTCGAGCACGTAGCTACGAGGTCGGGTTCGCGGCCTGGTCGTCCAGCGCCGCACTCACCGCCGCCACGTCGTCTCCGAAGACGAACGCCCGCCGCAAACCGGTGATCTCGAAGATGCGCCGGATATGCCGTTGAGGGCACACCAGGCCGAGTTCGCCATGCCCCTCGCGAGTCCTATTCAGCGTGCTCACCAGCGCGCCGAGACCTGATGAATCCAACAACGTCAGGTCGGTGAGATCGAGGATCAACCGCTGAGGAGCGCGCTCCTGTGCGTCCAGGGCATTGCGAAAGATCGGCACCGTGTAGATGTCGAGCTCGCCGGCAAGACCCACGATCGTGGCGTCGCCGCGGTGCTTGGTGGTGAGGTCAAGGCCCATCGATTTAGACGGCCCCGGGCGCACCGGCCCGCGGACTTACTGCAGACTCAACAGGTAAGCGACGATATTGTCGAGGTCGGTGTCGGACGCCAGACCCGGGGGCATGGCGCCGCGGCCGTTCGCGACGATCGTACGAATGCCCTCCTCGGTGACGCCGGAACCGGCGATCTGCGGCCCGACTCCGCCGCCTGCGCGACCGTTCTCCAGATGGCAGCCGCTGCAGCCAGAGGCCACGAAGGCCGCCTCGCCGTCGGCCACGGCCGCATCGTCGCCGCCCCCGCCACCTTCGCCGCCCTCTTCACCTTCGGCGGGCGGCAGCTCGGCGCCCTCGGGGGGAACCGTGTTGCCGTCCTCATCGGTCTGGGGCGCCAGGTTGGGGATCGTCTCGGCATCGGTCGGCGTCACCGCCGCTTCGGGATCGCTTTCGACACAAGCCGCGGCGAGAATCGCCACTGAGGCGACCAGTGCGGCGAACGCCGCGAGCTTCCGAATCCTCGACACCCTCACTCCTTCGTCCGGCGGACCTCAGTTCGGAACCGTACCGCACCAATCGCCCAGCGACGCTGCGAATCCCCCCCCACGCCCGGAAGCCGGGGACGAACGCACCGGACGCCGGCCTTCGCTAGCCTCGGGCACACGATGATCCGCCCCATTCAGGGCACGTTTCCGCGGCTCGCTCCCAATTGCTTCGTGCACGAGGCCGCGGAGGTGATCGGACTGGTCGAAATCGGAGCCGAGACGTCCGTGTGGCCGGGGGCCGTCGTGCGCGGGGACACCGAGCGAATTCGCATCGGCGGGGGCTCGAACGTTCAGGACGGCGCCGTGATCCACGCGGATCCCGGATATCCGTGCGTCGTCGGCCAGCAGGTCACCGTCGGCCATCAGGCCTGCCTGCACGGATGCACCATCGATGATGGGAGCCTCATCGGGATCGGGGCGATCGTCCTGAACGGAGCAATTGTCGGCAGCGGCTCCATCATCGGAGCCGGTGCCATGGTCCCCGAGGGCGCCGAGATCCCGGCGGGGGTCCTGGCGCTTGGAGTCCCCGCCAAGATCCGTCGCGAGACGACCGAAGCCGAGCGAGCGGGCCTCATCGAACAAGCCGCGCGCTACGTGGGGATGATCGACATCCACCGGGGCGGAGAGGGCAGGGTATGAGCACCGACGAGGCGGGCTGGGTCGAGCTGCTGGAGTCGGCGGTGTCGCGCGCATCTCAGGGCATGCTGCTCGCGGACGCGACGGGCGTGCTTATCATGGCCAACCGCTCGGCCCAGCATTTGCTGGGTGACGAGCTCGGGCGTGCGGTCGGCGCTCCGTTCGCGCAGTCACAGACCGACATCATCAAGTGGCGCTTCACGAACCCCGACGACTACGAAGGGCGCATCCTCCGCTCGGTCCGTGACGGCGTGGCCGCCGCCTGGAGGCAGGAGACGGTGGACGAGCGCCTGCTCGAGGTCGAATGCACACCGCTTCGTGACGCGGCCGGCCGGATCTCCGGGCATATTCAGACCCTCAACGACGTCACCGACGCTCGACGTGAGCTCGAGACCGCCATTCAAGAGAGCAAGGCGCGCCGGGCTGAGCTGGAGGCGCGCGAACGGCGAATCGCCGAGCAGGCGGCACTCACCAATGCCGCGTACCAGATCGCCGCCGCGCTTACGCCCGAAGAGATCCACCGGCGGCTGATGGCCGAGGCCGCGCGCCTTGCAGGCGTGGACCGGCTCGCCATCCTGCGGCCGCGCACCGATGACGTGACAGACGTAGCGATCGCGCGAGGCTTTGAGGGCAGTGATGCGGAGCGCCTGGCCGTGCACGCCGGTGACGCGGTGAGACGCGCAATCGACAGTAGGCGCACGGTTCTGTGCAATGACAGCGGCATCGAGAACAGCCCGGCGGCTCACGCCGCGGCCGGAGCCGGCCTGCGGGCGTTGATGCTGGTGCCGATCACCCTGGCCGAGCGCGCCTATGGGGTGCTCGCCGTCTGCGCCGACGAGCCACGGGCGTTCGGCGAGCGCGAGGTGCGGCTCTTCAATGAGCTCGCGGGCCACGCGGCCAACGCCTTGACCAATGCCCAGCAGTTCGCGCGCAACCGCGAGCTGGCCGATTCGTTCCAGCACTCGGTCGTGGCCAAAGGCCTGCCGGACGTAGCAGGGCTGGAGCTAGCAGCTCTCTATCGTGCAGCTGCGGACGAGCTGGTGGGCGGGGACTTCTACGACGTCTGGGAGATCTCCGACGGGCGGGTGGCCGTAGTGGTCGGTGACGTCAGCGGCAAGGGCCCGCGCGCCGCCGCGACGACCGCGATGGTCCGTCACATGATCGAAGGCCTCTCTACCCAGGGGAACGGCCCCTCGGAGATCATCGACGAGCTCAACCGGCTGCTCTACCCGCGATTGGCCGATGACGCGCTGGTCACCATGGTGATGGCGGTCTACGACCCCGGTTCCGCGTCGCTGACCTGGTGCAACGCGGGCCACCCACCGCCGCTGCTGATGACCGAGGCCGGGGGTATCGAGCTGCTCTCACACCCTGGACCACCATGCGGGTGCCTGATCGATGCCGAGTACCGGTCATTCACCTCGGCGTTCGGCCCCGGCGACACGCTGCTGCTGTACACGGACGGCCTCACAGAGGCCCGTCGGGACGGCGAGGAGTTCGGCCACGATCGCCTCGTGAGAGAGGCAGTGAAGCTGAACCGCAGCACTCCGGCGACGCTCTCCCGGGGTCTCTACGCAAGCGTACGCGGCTGGAGTCGAGGCCAGGTGGACGACGACGTCGCCATCGCCGTGGTGCGCCAAGTTGGCGCCTAGGGGAGTGTCTCGCCCAGCGCTTCGACGAGGAGGCGGCTGTGGGCGCGAACAGTGGCTGCCTGGCCGATGCGATTGACCGCGTCCGGGTCGGAGATCGCCTGCTCGCCGGCGCGGGACCGCTCAGCCTCCTTGGCCTGCCGGTCCATCGTGAAGATCAGATTGGCGAGCTCCGTTTGGCGATCGGCCATCCACGCGTTCACGCGATCAGCGACCGGCTCACCGTCGCGCACGCTGTCGAGCGCATCCAGGAAGACACGCAACCACGCCCCCATCCGCACCCGGCGCTCGATCACGTGCCGGTTGGAAGGATCCTCCTGAGCGAAATCGCCAAACTGCTTTCCCGCTTCGAAAGCGTGGGCCTCGCCAAGCGCCTCCAGCTCCCGGGCATAGAGGCCACCGCGCTCCTCCAAGAGGAGGGGCAGACGATGTCCGAAGCTCGCGACACCCTCATCGCCGGGCGCCGCGTAGGTCGACAGGGTTTCGCCGACGAACCTCAGGTGGGCCCGAATCGAGGCATCGCCCATCGGGGTGAGATCGCCGTCGACGCGCTCGGCCTCGTCCTCGAGCAACTCGCGGAGCCGCTGCGGGTGCGAGCCCATCCAGGCCAGCATGGCCTGGGAGTTGGGATGCATGGAACGCGTGTCCCTAGGTCTGGGTGTACTCCGGGCCCGAGCCTCCCTCTGGCGGGGTCAAGCGCCCCCCCTTGGCGGTGATGGCGCCGCACTGCACGCAATTGGACGGGTTCAGCTTCACGCTGACCGTGCCATCGCTCCCGTCGTCCTCCACCTCGTAGACCTTCGCGGGGCACATGAACTCCCACATCGTGGCGAGCTCGCGAGGAACCTTGGTCTGGATGCGGATGTGGTTCGGCTGGTCGTCGCGCGTCTGGTTTCCACTGGCGAAAACGCTCGACAGCTTGTCGAAGATGTACTCGCCGTCGGGCTTCGGATAGCTCTTGTCGCGCCGGCCGTTCAGGAAGATCGGCTCGGACGCGTCGGTCGTGAAGCGGATGCGCTTGGGGAAGTGCCCCATCGAGGCGGTCGCCAGGGTGTGGATCATCCCGCCGAACAGGAAGCCCTTCTGGAAGGCCGGGCGGATGTTGCGGACCCTCCATAGCTCCTTCCAGATCTCGCTGTCCTTGATGCGCGCGTCGTAGCCCCACAGGCCCGCGGGCGTTTCGGCCTTGCCTGCCTTCAGGGCCTCGCAGACGGCGTCGGCCGCGAGCATGCCGCTGCGCACCGCGTGCCCGACGCCCTTCAGGGATGCCAGATCGACGAAGCCGGCCGCGTCGCCCACGAAGACCGCTCCGGGCACGTGCAGGCGGCTCGGGAGACCCCAGATGCCACCGCCGGGGATGGTCTTGGCACCCCAGGCCAAGCGCTTGCCGCCCTCAAGGATGCTGCGGATGAACTTGTGCGACTTGAACTCCTGCAGGAGATCGTGCGCCGAAAGGCGAGCGTCGGCGTAGTCGAGGCCCAGCACGTAGCCGACCGAGACCTTGTCCTCGCCCATCGGGTAGAGCCAGGAACCGCCGTACTCGCGGTACTTGTTCCCGAGCCGGAGGGGCCAGCCGGCCGTGGGGATCACCTTCTGGAGCGGCTCGGTGA
>JAOTZF010000079.1 GCA_029861485.1 Thermoleophilia bacterium
ACTGTCGGCGGTCCCGGTCCTGATCGGAGGGCTGGCAGGCTTCGACAACGCCGCTTTGCCATTGGCGCAGCCGAGGAATGGTGCGCAGTATCAACGTCGTCTTGCCACACCCGGCCGCTCCGAAGAAGTGAACGATCAGCGGCGAGCCGCTCTGACGACGGCCAGGGTCGTGCTCCATCGCGGTGCTCAGCACCCGCTTGAGGTCGGTCCGAGTGAGTACCCCGACCAGCTCCGACTCCTCCCAGGCGAGCACGATCTCCCGATCGTCGAGCAGCTGGTTCATGGCGCTCTCGGCCGGGTCGCTCGCGTTGACGCGGCCGACGTTCTCCGCAGATATCAGCACGGTCGGGCCCTCATCGGTGGCGAGCCACAAACCCACGACCTCCTCGCCATCGACCAAGGGGAGGTGGTGGATGTTCGCGGCCTCGATGAGCCCCGCGACGTCCTCTGCCGTCGCGTCGGGATCAGCAGTCAGCGGAACCCGTGTCATGACGTCTGAAACCTTCACGAGGCGCCTCCTGGCTTCATCGCTCGTCCTGGTCAGTTCTGAGTCTGGGCGGAGACGCCGCCCGCGGCGTCTCCGTGTGGCGTGCGCAGTCCATCATTGCACCGCCGCCGCTGTTTCTCATTGCACCGCCGCCGCTGTTTCGCGGTAAACCCGCAACTCCGGCAGGGGGTCGCGCTCCCGGCGTACCGGAGACGCGATGGACGATCAGGCCCACGCCGACGATCACGCCCGCGCGCGCGATATCCGTGAGCGACCCTGCTATGGCCTGGTTGACGATGAGAGCGGCGCACGCGGCTGCTCCGAGCGTGAGACAGTCGGAGCCAAAGGCGCTCGCCGCGGTCGCGGCGGAGGTGAGCCCGGAAGCCAGCACCGCGAGGCCTACCGCGAAGCTCAGGGTCGGGCGTTTGAGGGCCCGGTCCACGTAGATGATGATGCCCGCCGCACCGGGGTACTTCGTGACGAGCTCACACAGTGAGAGCGCCGAAAGCGCCGCTGCCACGAACACCAGGCGGAAGGCCAACCACGCCGCGCTCCCCACCTCGTCGACCGCCTCGCCCGTGACGACGTAGATTCCGGCACCCAGCACGTATTTGATCACCATGACGAGCAGCAGGCCCGGGCCGATGCTGCGGGCAAGGCGGGGCTGGCCGCGTGGCGGAGCGCCATACCCGCGCTGAGGCTGCGTCCCGGCGGGCGATCACCATCCGTGATTCACGTGGTGCTCCCGCGGTGAACCACCGCGACACACGCCGGGAGGTCCCCAGCGCGGCGTCGGTTCGCGCGCCTGTACGGCACCCGGCCTCAGGCCCACGCAACGGCACGGGGTTGTGAAGACCCCTCCTCGGCCCATTAGTCGCAAACCCCGGCAGAGGCGCGCGCCGGTGGGCCTTCGCTCTGCGAGGGCACGTACCCCTACGCGGCGAGCTCCTCCAGCACGACGAAGAGGCTCTCGGAGTGGCGCTCCAAGAAGGCGGGTCCGACTCCGCGAATCGCCGAGAGCGCCGCTGCGCCATGGGGCCGGCGACGGGCGATCTCGGCAAGGGTGGTATCCGGGCAGACGGTGTACGCGGGGCGGTCCTCAGCCCGTTCCCGCCGCCATTCCCGCAGGCGCTCGAACACTTCAGGGGCGACGTCGCTCGCGCCCTTGGGCATCGTTCGGGGGACGCCGCGACGCGGAGCGGGCGGGCCGCCAACCTGTGGGGCGGCGCCGGCGACGATGGCCAGGATGGCGTCGTTGTGGTTCTCGCGAAGCCAAGGGCCCACGCCCGAGACGGTCTCGAGTGCAGCGCCATCGCCGGGCCGTTGACGCGCGATCTCCCTCAGGGCACCGTTGGATGCGACCCGGAACGCCGGCCATCCGAGTTCCTTCGCCACCGCTCGACGCCACACGCGCAGCCGATCGAGCAGGTCGCGGTCGGCCACCTCGAGGCCCTCCCTGTCGTCGGCCGGGCTCTGCCGTCCAGGCCGCGTACCCCCACGGGGTTCCGCGAACTCCGGCGAGGGAGCCTCACAGACGTCGCAGCATCGCTCCTCGGGCGCGCCCTCCCGCTGGTCGCCGAAGTACTCGAGGATCGCGCCGCGCCGACAGCGGTCGTTCTCTGCGTACGCCACGAGCGCATCAAGTGCGCTCCACCGCCGCCGCAGCTCCGTACGCACCTGGTGCTCGAGTTCTTCAGCCGCCGCGGCGTCCAGGCGCTCGCTCGTCATCTTTCCTCTGACGCCGCGGCCTGGAGCGGCGATCGTCCGCAGCGCGCCCACGCGCTCGGCCATGGCCAGCTCGAAGCGATCTCGATCGTCCAGCGATCCCGGGGGAAGCTCGAACTCTCCGTCCGGCCCGGCGGCGCTCGCAAGGCGCGCCAGCAGTCCGTCCACGTCCGCGCGGCCGAGCCGTGCGGATCCGATGCGGTTCTTGATGCGGCCGATGTCCGTCGAGGCCGCCAGCAGGAGGGCTCGCGCCTGCTCGCCGTCGCGGCCTGCTCGTCCGGCCTCTTGGTAGTACTGCTCCAGCGAGTCGGGGGCGGCCCAGTGGACGACCAGACGGATGTCCGGCTTGTCCACGCCCATACCGAATGCGTTGGTCGCACACATCACCTGCACCTCGCCGTCCATGAACGCGGCTTGGGTCAGCGCGCGGTCGGAGCGCCCCGCGTGGTACGACGCCGTGCGGTACGCCTCACGGCCGAGGTCATCGGCCAGCTCATCGGCGGCCCTGCGTGTGCCGCAGTAGACGATGGCCGGGCCCTCGCAGGCCGAAAGCGCCTCACGCAACGCCGCCGACTTCCTCATGACGGTCCCACGACCGGCCAGGCTCAGTGCGTCGTAGGTGATGTTCGGTCGATCGAACCCGGTTGTGACGACCACCGGCTCGCGAAGGCCCAGGCGTGCGGCGATGTCCCGCTGCACCCGCGGAGTGGCGGTTGCGGTCAACGCGATCGTGGCCCGCGCGCCGACCCGCGCGCGGAACTCTCCCACGCGCCGATAGTCGGGCCGGAAATCGTGCCCCCACTCCGATACACAGTGCGCCTCGTCGACGATGAACAACTGCACCCCGCGGCGATGGGTCGCCTCGACGAAGGCAGGTGAGTTGAACCGCTCGGGTGCGACGTACAGCAGCATCGGCTCTCCGGCGCGGAGGCGGTCGAGAACCGAACCCTGGGCGCTCTCATCCATCTGCGAGCTCAACATCGCCGTTGGCAGGCCGGCATCGGTGAGTGCGCGATGCTGGTCTTCGATCAGCGCGATCAGCGGACTGACCACCAATGAGAGGCCGCCGAGCACCGCTGCCGGGGCCTGGTAGCACAGGCTCTTGCCGCTACCGGTGGCCATCACCACCAAGGTGTCGAGCGCGGACAGCGCCGAGGTGATCGCGCGGTCCTGGCCCGGTCGCAGCGCACTGACGCCCAGCCGCGCGAGAACCACGTGCAGCGGGAGCCCGTCGGCCAGCCCGCGGCCATGCTCGCCGGAGAGGGCGCGCCCGGCTGCGGCGAGCACCGCCCTCTCGGGCTCGTCAGCGCTCTGCCATGCCCCGCGGAGCTCGTCCAACGCTGCATCGCGCTCGAGCGCCTCCAGTCTGGGGCTGGCGAGAGCCGCGACGCGGTCGACGGGAATCTGACTGCTATAGGCCACCCGATCACACTAATGCCGGCCCCGGCGCACCTTGTGGCCGTGTCGGCCCGGACGCGTGCTCGCGCCCGGGCCACGCGAGTGGTCAGACCTGAGCCATACCGCCGTCGACGGGCAGCTCGGCCCCGGTGACGTGACGGACTACGCGGGACCCTGGACGGGTCGGAGAGCGAGGCGACGCTCGGTGGCCCATCTGTTGAGGCGCCTCTACGCTGAGGCCGGGCTTCGCACAAGAACGCGCTTCTCGCGGATTTCGGGCACGCTTTCGCCGTTGGCCATGACCAGGCCGTCCGCGCACCGGGTCTCGACGGCACCGTCGCCGAACTGCTCGTGGTAGAGATCGCGATACATGCCGCCGGTGGCCAGTAGTGAGTCGTGGTTGCCGGTTTCGATGATCCGTCCCCGGTCGATCACGTGGATGATGTCGGCGGCCTGAATGGTCGACAGGCGGTGGGCTACCGCGAGGGTGGTGCGCCCGCTGACCAGCTCCCCGAGGGCGGCCTGGATACGTCCCGCGTAGAACGACAGCGACAGCCCGTGCAAATGGCGGTAAAGGTTGTTGCGCAGATCCAGGAGCACGCGCTGACCGAGGCGATTGGTGACGACGGTCTGCCACACCCCGAGCAGCCCAGAAAGCGCAGCGACCGCCAGCATGACGGCGGTCAGAATCGCCAACAGCCGAACGTTCGGGCCGTCCTGATCGGAGGGGAAGAGGCCGTCGTCGAAGACCACCTGGAGCAGTAGCGGGTTGATCACGCCGAGGGCGGCGGTCACGAGCACCAGCGCGAGCACCAGGATCGTCTGGCCCATGTAGGGCGCGAACAGCCTGGCGATGCGTCGCCACGATGCGGAACCCTCGCCCGTCGGGGCGTCGTGGCGC
The DNA here is from genome assembly GCA_029861485.1 of Thermoleophilia bacterium. Classification (GTDB taxonomy): domain Bacteria; phylum Actinomycetota; class Thermoleophilia; order Miltoncostaeales; family Miltoncostaeaceae; genus CAMYIK01. Next base: position 4,512 of record JAOTZF010000079.1, read on the forward strand.
GCTTGTCTGTCGTCGTCGGGCTCCGCCACGCCTCAGAAGATATGCGCTGGGCGCGGGCAAACGCCCGCTCAGGTGCGCGTTCGCCTCAGGAGGGCACGCTGCGGGTGATTACGTCTAGTACGGGACGGTTCGGCTGCTCAGGGCAGGCTCGGGGCGCTGCTGCCAGAACTCCTGAAGCGTCACCTGCAGCATCCCGGCGACGGGAATGGCGATCAGCACGCCCACGATGCCGAGTAGCTTCGCGCCGATCAGGACCGCGATAATGATCCAGAGCGGGTTCAGCTGCACGGTGCGCCTCTGGATGAGCGGCTGCACGAAGTTGTTCTCTACCTGCTGGTAGACCAGCAGGTATGCGAGAGCGGCGATGCCCACGGGAATACTGACGAAGAACGCCACGATCACATAGGGGATGCCGCCGAGCGTTGCGCCAACCAGGGGCACGAGGGTCATCAAGCCCACCCACAGGGCCAGCAGCGAAGCGCCCGGGACCTCGAGCAGCGTCAGGAATACCCAGGCGGCGCTGCCGGCGATAGTGGCGACGATCAGCAACCCGACGGCGTATCCCGCGATCACCCGGTACATGTTGTCGGCGACCCGCGAGACGCGCGGGCGCATCTGGGGCGAGAACTGCGTCACGACCCAGCGACGGATCTCCGATCCGTAGAGGCTCAAGAGGAAGGTGAGCACCCCGATCGAGATCGCGGCGACTAGGCCGTTGGCGAACCGCGTGGTGATGTCGACCGCCGTGCTCGGGCCCGCGATGCTCGAGACGGCGTCGGTGAGTCGCACCTCGAGCTCGTTCAGTAGCCCGTAACGCTCGTCGAGGTCCTGAACCAGGCGCGAGTTCTGCAATCGGTCGGCGTACCGGGGTACGTCCTCGACGAGCTGCTCGCCGGCGGTGATCAACCGCGGCACGAAGATCGCCGCGACGGCGGTGATTACAAGGAGCGCGAGTACGTATACCGCGCTGATGGCCAGCACCCGTGGAACGCGCAGCCGCTGCTGGAGTTGGGTCACCAAAGGATTGATTGCGACCGCGAGGAGGCTCGAGATGAAGACCCACGTGATGATCTGGCGGCTGAGCCATGCGGCCCAGAGCACCGCAAAGATCACCAGCAGCAGCAGGATCACCCTGACGATGGCGCGATTGGACGGGCCTCCGTCGGGTATCTGAGGACCCCAGGGGAGAGGGGCCGAATCGTCGCGCGGAGATCCCATGCGCTAGGGGATTCGCGGCGCCGGAGCTCAGTCCTGGCGCCGCGCGTTGCGATCGGGGCGCGTGCCCGCGCAGCGAGTACCGGTCTAGGCTGCGGAGGCCCCGTTGCTCGCCGTGGCGCCGACCGGCTCGCGGTCCTCCGTGCCGTGGCCGACCGCCACGAGCGCGTCGCGGGCGCTGACCAGCGTCTGATACCGCCACTGGTTGCCGCCCGCGGCCTCGTCCTTCTCGGACTCGAGGTCGCGAATCATCACATCGAGCCGCTCGGCGGTTGCCGCCGCTCGTGCTCGAGTGGCGCTGGTCGTCGTGCTGTATGCGCGACGCGCGACCTTCCGCGTACGCTCCGACCGAAGAGCGAGCGCTACTCCCACCGCGCCGCCGATCAGCGCGGCGGTGAGCGCGATACGACTGTTCATCTCGATACTCCTTTGTTTGGCGCTCGAGGAGGGAGGCTCGTGGCGCCTTTCTGCCCGGTTGTGGCGCGAGAGTGCCCTATGGCGCGAGGGCAGGTAAACCCGCAAACGCCAGACTTGGCGCGATCCTCACAAGATTCGTTCCTCATTAACAGTGGCTGAATGCAGAGATCATCGGCTCTCGTTGCCGTCGCATGGACAAGAGCCTATGTCATGCGAGATCAGGAGGGGTCGACGCAGAGCGCAAAGGCCCCGCTGCCACGGGCGCCCAGGTCGACTTGCAGCAGGGCCAGGCCGATCTTGGCCGGCCGCCACGCGATCGAACCGCCTTCGGGCAGGGGTTCCTCGGTTCCGTCCTCCCACACCACCGTTAGCGTCTTGGGTGTTGCTCCGATCGACAGGGCGATCACCCCATCGTCTCCGGCCGCCAGATGGGGGATCGTCGCATCGGAGCAGCTCGGTGCCGGAGGGTCGCCGCAGACCACCAGGCCATCCTCGCGCCAGCACCCGCCGGCGGGTGCCAGGCTGGCCGGCTGACCCGCGACCGATGCGGACACCGTCGGAGCGCCTGGTCCGGCGGGGGCCGTCTCCGTGCCGGGCGCGGACTGCTCCATGGTGACGGCGTCAGTCGGCTCGACGGCCGAATCGGATGAGTCATCACTCCCGCACGCGGCGGCCAGAAGGGCGAGGAGAAGCCCGGCTGCGATCAGCCGCGCCCACACCGGAACGACCCTAGTACTTGCTGTTGTTGATGAGCGCATCGCCACGACCGAGTTTGCGCGCCGTGATGTCTCCGCGCTTGGCGAACGGGTACATGACGTTGGACGCGCTGTTCACATGAGCCACGCCGACAGTGTGGCCGATTTCGTGGACCATCACGCTCTGGAGATCGAAGGCGCCGACGCGTTGGCGGGTGGAGAAGCCGCCGCGAATGCGCGAGTTGAACCGCGCGTCGCTCTCCAGGACTCGGTTGCCGCTGCTCAACCACGTGAGCGTGCAGGCGACCGACCCCCGGCAGACCCCTCCAAGGCGGGCGGTGTCCCCGAAGCCGACCGAGTTGACGTTGTTGCGACCAACCGGACGGTTGGTGGTGCCCATATAGAGGAAGCGCAGCCGCGAGTTGTCGCGGATGCTGCTGCAGTGCGTCCGGTTCGCGTTCCATGTCCCGTGCGCAGCGCGTAGTCCCTGCAGCCCGCCCTGTCGACGTAGCGCCGCCGGCATCGAGCGCAAATTCAGTCGCCACCGGAAGGGGAAGCTGCGGATGACCCAGCCCGCGTTCGCCCGCGAGGTGGATCTGCAGCGGACATTCAAGGACACCGAACCCGAGGCCGGCGTGCGGCGCCGGGGCCCTGGCTGGGCGCGCACCGAGGCGATGACCAACTCCAGCTGGCCGTCTTCATCGAAGTAGCGGGCGTCCATCGGGTCGCCCGATTGGCTGATGGTCACGTCGGCGAACCGGGAGCCGTCGGGTCGCGAGATCACCACATTGCGATCGCCGCCGCTCGTATCGGTGACCTCTATGTCACCGCCGGGCAGGGGCTCGAGCGGGGGCGGGGCGCCCGCGAAGTCTCCCCACTCCGGGACGGAGGCGAGCTCCGGCGGAATCTCCCCGGCTACCGGTGGCTGCGTGACGGTCGTGTCTTGGGTGGTGGCATCGGGCGGGCCGGTCGGCTCGTCGTCTTGGGCGCGCACGAGCAGCCACGCGATCACCA
>JAOTZF010000080.1 GCA_029861485.1 Thermoleophilia bacterium
GCATGTCATCGTCTATACGCTCGCACGGCGACCACCGGTTGGGAGGGCTATTCGGGGCGGGGCAGCGCGTGCTCTAGCGCCTCGGCCAGGAAGCGAAGATTAGCCCAGACCATGGCCGCCTCCACGGCTCGCGCGGCCTCGGGCGACCGCTCCCAAAGCAGCGCCATCTCTTGGGTGTCGCCATCGCTCACACCGGGTGCCGCGGCAAGCGCCTCCACTTGGAGGTCCTTCAGGCGGGCCAGGTTCTCGCGACACCAGCTGCCAACGCGCCGGCTCAGCTCGGGAGGATCGATGCCGAGACCCTCGGCGGTCGACGCGACGGCCTCCGCGAAGTAGCGGCGTTGGGCGGCGAGCTCCACTGCGCGCTGGTCACGCTCGGGGTCGCCGCTTCGGCCGAGCTTCTCGAACGCCACCTCCTCGTCGAGTTGCAGCGCTTCGCGCCGCTCGCCGTGGACGGTCATCCAGGTCTCGATCCGGTCGCCGAGCTCGGGGTCGGCGCCCTCCCAGGAGGCGGCGAGGCCGTGCCCGAAGTGGCGTAGCCATGCCCGAGTGCTCGCCCGGCGGGCCCGCTCGATCCGGTCCTCGCGGGTCGGCAGCACCCCACCTTCGGCGACGATGAACTCCTCGTGCACGGCACGCGAGCCCTCCTGGGTCATCAGGCCGTCCAACGCCTCACGGTTCTCGGCCATCCATCCCGTGACCCGCCCGGCGAGCCCCGCTGCTGTCCCATCCATTCCCGCGTCCTCCCTCGCGTGGCCGCCAAGGGTAGTCGCATGTGATCGGGGTTTAAAGATTCTGCCGGCTCCGCAACCGATGGCAGTAGCGCGACGTAAGGGGAGGGAGTGTCCACAGCTACCAAGGAGGCCACATGAGCCTTGCATTTGGGCATGGAAGACGCGCCCTCATCGGCGTTGTCATCCTGGCAATGCTGGCTTTTGCCCCGTTCGCATTCGCGACCAAGGGGTCATCGACCACCGAAGATGTTTCCAAGCTGCGCGGCGGGTTCACCGAGGTGACCCTGAGTCAGGGCGCGGCAGCTGCTCTGGCGGGCAACCCGGGCAACCCCATCGACGTCGCCCCAGCGGGCGAGGCCTACGCGACCAAGACCGGCGCGATCCGGTTCCCGATCACGCGGGGTCAGATCAAGGCCGCCGAAGGTCTCAACGCCGTGAATCTCGCTGGCCAGATCCGCCACGCGGGCGGCCTCAAGTTCACCGGTCGCACGAGCGGCAGCATGCTGGTGCTCGACCGGTACCACATCAACCTGGACAAGAATCCCGACCTCAGCGCCCGGGTCAACGGCATGGGACCGGACCGCATCGAGCTGTTCGACGTCGATTTCTCCACGGCCGAGATCGGCTCGGAGAAGGGCAAGACGGTCGTCTCCGGCGTGCAACTCAACCTCAGCGCCGCCGCGGCCGCTGCGCTCAAGGCCACTTATGGAGTGGAGATCGCCCCAGGAACCGAGGTCGGTACGGCCACCGTCAAGACCTACGCCAGGCCCAGGACCGTCAAGGTTCCCGCGAAGCTCCGCCTCTACCGAGGTTGGACCACAGTCGCTCTTGACCCTGGCACCGCCGGGGTGCTGACCGAAAACAGGGTCGCCGTCGCTCCCGTCGGCATGGCCAAGGCGGGCGTCTCGGGCATCTCCTTCCCCATTACCTGGGGCAAGGTCGCGACCGACCTCAGCGCCGGCCGCATCGCTCACGGCGGCGGCCTGAGCCTGACCGCGGGCGAGACAACCGTGACCCTGAAGCGGTTCGTCATCGACCTCAAGACCGGTCAACTGTCCGGCGTCGTGTTCGTCGGCGACCAGCGGGTCGGCCGCATCCCGCTATTCACGCTCGACCCCGGCGAAGCTGAGGTCGTGCTCGTCAAGGGGTTCCATCGTGTCACGAACGTCAAGCTGGCGCTGACCCAAGGTGCCGCGGACGCCCTGAACGGCGTGTTCTTCCCGAATGGCCCCGCCTTGTTCGCGAAGGACTTGGCCATCGGCACGGCCAAGGTGCGCGCCCGTACGAGCTACAACCACTACACCTGGTGGCACCGCTCCTACAAGAGCCGCCACAAGTAGCCCCCTCCTCGGCCCCGTCCGGCACATCGGCCGGACGGGGCCGAGGATCTACCCGACAAAGCCGCCAGCACCGCAGTGTCGTTGGCCTTCGAATGGGGTTGCGCCCGGGCGCCAAGCCCGAAAGCTCTGGCCACTCGCGCTGACTGCGGTGACCCGACCGGCCGCACGCGCTTGTCGCGATCCGCATCCGAGAATGGGTGCGGGCCCCTTACCCCCCGCCTGCTGGGTTAAGGTCGGCGAGACCCCCACCGGTAGCCGTGACGACTACTGCCCTTCTCACCGACCTGTACGAGCTGACCATGGTGCAGGCGTCCCTGCGCTCCGGCGTCGCGGACCACCCGAGCTGCTTCGAGCTGTTCTGTCGGCGCCTTCCGGCCGGACGGCGATACGGCGTCGTCGCCGGAACGGGAAGGCTGGGAGAGGCGATAGAGCGCTTCCGATTCGACGACGACGATCTCGCGTATCTGCAGAGCCTGCGGATCTTCGACGAGGACACCCTCGCGTGGTTCGCCGACTTCCGGTTCTCCGGCACGGTCGAGGCGTACCGAGAAGGGGATCTCTACTTCCCGGGATCGCCGGTCGTCACGGCCCGCGGCAGCTTCGCCGAGACCGTTCTGCTCGAGACGGTGGTCCTGTCGATCTTCAACCACGCCAGCGCGGTCGCCGCCGCCGCGGCCCGGATGCACGAGGTGGCCGCCGACCGGCTACTGATCGAGATGGGCAGCCGGCGAACGCACGAGCATGCCGCCATCGAGGCCGCCCGAGCATCGTTTCTGGTCGGGTTCGGCGGAACGTCGAATCTCGCGGCCGGCAGGCGGTACGAGATCCCGGTCTACGGAACGGCTGCCCATGCGTACGTCTTGGCCCATCGCGACGAGCGAACCGCATTCGACGCTCAGCTCGACGCTCTTGGCATCGAGACGACCCTGCTCATCGACACGTACGACATCACCCCCGGCATCGGCGAGGCCATCGCCGCCGGCCGGCGGGCGGGCGGGACGCCAGGGGGTATCCGGATCGATTCGGGTGATCTCGGAAAGGAGGCGGAAAAAGCCCGCGTTCAGCTGAACGAGGCCGGGTGCGAGGCCACGAAGATCGTGGCATCGGGCGATCTGGATGAGTTCTCGATCGAGGCGCTCGCGTCCGCCCCGGTGGATGCGTACGGCGTCGGCACCAGCGTCGTGACGGGCTCGGGCCACCCCACCGCCAACATGATCTACAAGCTGGTGGCGGTCGCCGACCGGCCGGCGGGCGAGCTGGCGCCGGTCGCGAAGACCTCGCTGGGCAAGGCGACCGTCGGCGGTCGTAAGGCCGCGTATCGCCGGCTCGATCCCCAGGGGGTCGCCACCGAGGAGCTGCTGCTGGTCGGGCCTGCGGCGCCGCCGCCTGACACCAGGGCCCTGCAGGTGCCCGTGTTCGCGGGAGGCGAGACCGTCTACCCCTTCGACCTCGAAGCCGATCGGGAGTTCCACGCGAAGGCGCGCGCGGAGCTTCCCCCTGAAGCGCGCGGCCTTGGCCCGGGCGACGCGTGGCTGACGGCCTCCCTCTGAGATCGCAGGCTTGACCCATGGTTCTCGCCCGACGACGATCGTGAGGTGGGCGCGATTCTGCGAGCGCTGATCATCGTCGATGTGCAGAACGACTTCTGCGAAGGAGGCTCGCTCGCAGTGGACGGCGGCGCTGCCGTCGCCTCGCGCATCAGCCGATTCCTCGCCGGCCACTCGCACGACTACGACGCGGTGCTGGCCACCCGCGACTGGCACGTCGATCCCGGCAGCCACTTCTCGGACGAGCCGGATTTCGTCGATTCATGGCCTGCGCACTGCGTCGCCGATACACAAGGAGCAGCCTTCCACCCCGCTCTCGATGAGGCCATCGACTTCGTCGAGGTGGTGGACGAGGTGTTCTCGAAGGGCCAGCACAGCGCCGCCTACTCCGGATTCGAGGGGTCGAGCGAGCGCGGCGATGACCTGGCTTCGTGGCTCCACCGCGCCGGCATCACCGAGGTCGACGTCGCCGGCATCGCAACCGACTACTGCGATCGAGCCACCGCAATCGATGCCGTGCGAGGTGAGTTTGAGGTACGACTTCTCACCGACCTCTGCGCCGGGGTCGCCCCCGAGAGCACCGAGCGGGCGCTGGCGGAGATGAGCGCGGCCGGGGTCCGGCTGATCGAGTCCGTCGACGCCTGAGGGCCACAGGCCGCGACTCGGCGACCGCCGGGCCACGTGGGCCGCGCACTCGGCTCACTGCACGCCAGCGCGGGGCCCCGTCCGGTCGGCGTGTGCCCCTCACCGTGGCGCGTGACGCGCCACGATCGCACCCCAGTCCCCGCCGATCGCAAGCATCTGGCCATCGCTGGACCATGCCGCGCTGAGGGCCCCCCGGACCCACCGCACCACCGCACGATCCTCGGCGCGGAGGATCGCCAGGGCAACCCCGCCACGCTCGCGCACGGGCATGGCGAGCAGGCTTCCATCGGGCGGGCTCGTGGCTGCGGGCAAGTCGCCGGTGAGCGCCTCCGGCGCGACCGGACCGGCGATGCCGGCCGCCGGGTCCTCATCGGGCCGCACCTCCTCGGCGTACGCGAGGTCGTCGAGTCTCCAGATGCGGATCACCAGCGGGCCGATGGCCTCCACCGTGGTGTCATTATCGATGAAGCGCATCGCGCGGGCCGACTCGCGCAGCCCCCCGAACACCTCGATCCTCCCCGCGCCCGCGACGGTCGCGGCAGGATCGAGACCGGCAAGCTCGAGGGGCACCTGGGGCGGCGGAGACAGCATCAGGCCGACGGGCGGCGCCGCCCGTCGGCGATCGGGACGCCCGCCTCGCCCCTGGTAGACCGGCGACGCCACGCTCCAGGGCCCCGGGTCATCGGCGAGGACCTTCCGCGGGCTCAATCGTCCTCGTGTGCTCACGTGCTGTCCTCCATTGGTCTCATGAACGCGATACCCCACTCGGCGCCGAGTACCAGCGACCCGTCGCCGCGTAGCCCGATGGCGCGAGCCCCCTCGACGAATCGCACGACTGCTCCATCCTCTGCGCGCAGCACCGCGGCTCCCGCCGGCTCGGCGAACGAAGTTGCGACGCCGACCTGTTCCCCGTCGGGGCTCATGCCCAACGAGAACGGCCCCCCGAGCGGAGGCATGAACTCCGCCATCTTCTGCGGCCCCGACTCCTCGAGCCCCCAGATGCTCACCGTGCCGTCCGCGTGCCGGGCGACCGCGCGCCAGGCGCGGGCGGCAGCCCGGGCGGCGACGATGGGAGAGCCGTCGGCGGCCGGGCCCCCGGGCCAGGTCAACGCGGCCCCGTTCGCGACGAGAAGCGAACCGTCGCCGGCATAGGTCAGCGCGGCGTGGCTGCCATGGCGAGCGACCGTGTCGCCCGAGGTGAGGTCGAACTCCTCGATGCGCCCGTCGATGGCGACCGCGACCTGGCGTGCATCGGGTCGCAGCGCCACGGGCCCGTCTCCGAGATCGGTCGCGATGTCGCCAAGGCTCGGCAGCACGACGATCCTCCAGCCCTCGTCGCCGTGGAGCAGACCGGCGTTGGCGACGGTTGCGCCATCGATGCGGTCCAAGCCGGCAGGCGCGCGGTTGTGCACGACGCTCATCTCGGGAACGCGGATCGAGTAGGCCCTGCCGTCTCCGATCGCCAGCGCGAGCTTGCCGTCGGCCACCAGCTCCACGCCGTACACCGCGCGCGGCGCCACGGTCCGGATAGTGAGCTCATCGCCCGGGGCCAGCCTGGCCCCCTTCGGTGGATCGGTCGCTACGAGGCGGGTCCCCCGCGGCCCCTTCTCGGCGCGAGCCCAGGGTCCGACGGGCGCGGAATCGACGCCCAGCGGCTGTGCGAGGGACTCGTTCACTTCTTGCCGCGCTTCTCGGAGATGCGGTGCGCCATGCGGCTCTGGAGACTGAAGAGCTCGATGAATCCGGGTGCAGCGTTCTGGCTGAACGAGGCGTCTGCGTTGAAGGTCGCCAAGCTCCGGTCATAGAGCGCATACGGCGACCGGCGCTGGGTCACCACCGCCGACCCCTTGTAGAGCCGAAGAACAATCTCACCTTCGACTTTAGCGTTAGATCGCTCCATGAAGGCATTGAGATCGTCGATCAGCGGCTCGTACCAGAGGCCCTCGTAGACGAGCTGCGCCCAAAGGGCATCGAGCTGAGGTTTCAAACCGTTCTCGCGGCCGGTCATCACCAGCTTCTCCAGCTCTCGGTGCGCCGTGAGGATCACCTCGGCCGCCGGAACCTCGTAGATGTCCCGTACCTTCAGGCCCACCACCCGGTCCTCGATGTGGTCGACGATACCAACTCCATGTGTGGCGGCGACCTCTGCCACTCGCTGGATCAACTCGACCAGCTGCGCCTGCTCGCCGTCGATACTCACCGGCAGGCCGTCCCGGAAGCCGATGGTGATCGAGGTCTCCTGGTCGGGCGCCCGTCGTGGCGGGGTGACCAGCTCGAAGACGTCTTCAGGTGGCGCCTGGTCGAGGTCCTCGATCACGCCCCCCTCGCTGGAGCGCCCCCAGAGGTTGTCGTCGATCGAGTACGGCCGCTCTACGGACGAGCTGACGGGAATGCCGTGCTCCTCGGCATAGGCGATCTCCTCATCACGCCCCATCCCCCACTCGCGTACCGGGGCAATGATCTTGAGCTCTGGAGCGAGGGTCGCCACGGTCGCATCGATGCGCACCTGGTCGTTGCCCTTCCCCGTCGCTCCGTGAGCCACGGTGTCAGCGCCGTGCTCGCGGGCGACGTCGCAGGCAATCTTGGCGATCAGCGGGCGACCGAGCGTCGTGAAGAGCGGATACCCGCCCTGGTAGCGAGCGTTGGCGCGAATCGCCGGGGCGATGTAGTCGCGGGCAAACTCCTCCTTGGCATCGACCACCAGGCTCTCGATCGCCCCGAGGTCGATGGCCTTCTGGCGCACCGCGTCGAAGTCATCTGCAGGCTGTCCCAGGTCGATGCAGAGGGCGATGACCTCGGCGTCGTACTGGTCCTGGATCCACTTGAGCATGACCGAGGTATCGAGGCCGCCGGAATACAGCAGCACGACCCGATGCACGTCGTGCGGCCGGGCCAGGTAGCTGGCGTTTTCGGCGGGCGTGAAATCGGCCACGGGGCTCCTATTGGAACGGGGAGAGTGTCGGCGCACACGATATCTGTCGGATGCCTCAGCCTTGGCACTCCGGATTCCCGCTCAGAGCCATGAACCCACCAAAGGTTTAGGGGGTCCTCGCACACAGGCGTCGTACTCTCTGCCCATGGGCGTGTCCGTCGCTCACGCGATCAGCATTCCGGCGCACGTCGACGCGATGGCTCGAGTGCGGGCGCAGCTGGCTGCCCTGCTGCGGGAGCAGAGCTGGCCCGGCGAGACGAGCCAGCGCATCGTGCTTGCCGGATGCGAGGCCATCACGAACGCCATCGAGCACGGCTCCGAGAACGACGACCTCGTGAAGATCGATATCGAGGTCAACGGCACCCTCGCGCGCCTTAAGGTGGCAGATTCGGGACGCCAGGGCTCGTCGCTGCCCTCGCTGGATGTCGAGCCGCCGCCCCCGAGCGCAACTCGGGGCCGAGGCCTGCTGATCATGCTGCACATGAGTGACCGCGCGGAGATCCGGCCGACGGGGCGCGGCACCGAGGTCGTGCTGGAGTTCGACCGGCGGGCTTAGCGCCCCTCGTCCAGCCGGAAGAGCCAGTAGAGCCCCTCGACGAAGACGGGGAT
>JAOTZF010000081.1 GCA_029861485.1 Thermoleophilia bacterium
TGGCGTTCGAACGCGCGCGGCTCGAGGAACCCGGTCAGCACGTCCGCGTCGGAGCTCTCCCTGTCGCCGATTAGCGCAAGCGTGCGCCAGGCGAGCCAGGCGCCGACCACCCAGATCAACGGGCGGAGGCCCGCAGGGGCAACGACGCTCGCGACGCCGACGAGCGCCAGGCCGATCACCGCCATCGAGGTCGCGGTCGTCCGCACGCTGCTCTGGGCCTCGGCTACTCGGAGCGGACGCAAGGCGGCGGTGGCGATGAGCGCCATCGCCACCACGTAGAGGAAGGCCACGGGGAAGACGGCCAGATAGTGCCCGCGGATGACCAGGTAGGAGACGAGCTGGTCGGTGAGAGCAAGAATGGCGAACGCGTAGCCAAGCCAAGTCAGCGCCGTGCGGCCGCTCCACGACGATCTGCGGACCGCGCCGTAGAAGGCGGCGAGCAGCAGTATATCCAGCAGCGCCGGGATGAGCTGGGCAGCGTTCTCGGCTGCAGGCAGGGGCGGGTGCCAGAGGACGCTCGCCACCACGGTTCCCAGCATGAGGAGGGCGCCGGACTCGATCGCGATGGTCTCTATCTGCTTGCGCCGCGAGACCGCGAGGACCGGCTGTCTCAGGTGCCAGAGCGCCATGTACCAGAACGGGTAGGCCAACAGATAGCCGATCTGCGACCAGGCTGCGGGATTCCGGGGATCTCCGCCGAGCGCGAGGAACGCAACATACGCCGCGCCGCCGCCTGTCCAGCTGAGCAAACCGAGGCCAAGCAGCAGCCACGTGCGGGATTCGAGACCTGCGCTCTGCTGCGAGACGCTCAGGGAACTCATACAGGCGAGCGCGGCGATGAGGGAGTATCCGCCGACCACCGACGCTGCGACGAGGCCCACGAAGAGCTCGTTGTTCGTGTCCGCCCGGCCGAGCGCGACCAGGACGATGGGACCGAGCAACACGGCGGCGACCGCTAATGTCAGCACCCGTTGTGACGGGGTGGGCAGGCGAATGTGGCTAATGCGCAGCCGTACGGTCACGTACTAAAGATCGGCGATGCGAGGCCGATCCTTAGCGCTTGCCCACGTGGGACTCAGATCATTCCCACCATGTAGGCACCAGCGCCACCTCGCGTGACTGGGGATTGCAGAATCGCGATCTTGTCGCGCAGTCTCGACTCCAGGCCCGACTCCTCAAGGAGTGGCGGCAGGACGTCCTCATGCCACTCTCCCGAAGGAGGGTGTCGCTCGAGCCAGTCGGGGTCCGGTTGGAGCGCGTACTCCGCGACGAGGCGACGCTGCCTCGGCGCGTCTGGATCCGTGAAGTATTCGACCCACCTCCCCGCGTCCCCGGTCACGACCAGCGTGCCCGGTGCCCCCATCAACATGCGTGGCCCGAACATCAGCTCTCCCATGAGAACCTGTGACATGAGCTTTGCCTGCCGAGGGTGGACCGCGAAGAGGGCACGGTGTCCCGCCCCCCTCGCGCCGTTGAGCCGAACGACCGTGCCGAGTACGTACCCCAGCACGAGCCGGGAACGATTGCGCCACCGATGCGACACGGCGAGGCCGCTCACTTCGCTGAGCGAGATGACCTCTGCGCGCAGCGCGTCGATCTCCTCGGAGAAGGCGCGGTCAGCCGGCAATCCGAAGGGACCGTCGTCAACGAGTATGGCGGTGCCGATGGCCTCGTCGCCGGCGTAAACGACGAGAAACTGAGTGCCGGGGTTCAGGTAGGGGGCGGTGAAACGGCGCCCTGATCGAGTAGCGGTCAGGAAACCGCTCTCGACGAGACCGTCGTGCGCAAGCCGCATCGCGTCGTCGGCCACCGCGGATTCATCGGATACGACGACGCGAACAGATGTGAGGGCAGGTCTGGTTATGGGCATCAGATCACCGGGTGGTAGGTGGGCTTGTGCTGGTAGTCGCCAGCGAGGTGGAAGGGGTACTCGGCGTGCGCATGCACCTTGACCCTGCTGGTTGCCCCCGTCGCCTCGCCGAGGAACGCGCCGAGGTCGGCTGCGAGGCGCGGCGTGGCAACGGTTTCCGGGCGAAGCTGCACGTGAAGAACCGGCTTCGGCGAGGTGTCCAGGTAGAAGCGGCCCGTCAGCACCGCCGCCTCGGCCGAGTAGCTGAACAGGCGCTGCTTGATCAGCTCAGGTCGCACGGTGCGCCCGCCGATCGTGATTCCGGCCGCCTGGCGGCCCCAGAAGGCGATGATCGGCCGCGGAAGGCGCGCGGGAGAGCCCAGCGCCGCGAGCTGCTCGTTGACCCGCTCAGGGGACACGATCTCGCCGAGATCTCCGAGGTCGTAGCGCACCAGCGGCAGCAGGCGGCGGGTCAGGGGGGTGAAGGCGAGCGTCGAGGTACCGTCGTCGTGCTGGCGCTCCTCGATGTACAGGCGGGACGGGTCGAATGCGAAGAGCGTCGGCGTATAGCCCCAGTCCTGCCGGAAGAGCTCGCGCGCCTGCCCCGACTCGTCGAGCAGACTGCGGATCGTGCGAAGTCCCGGGTTCTCGAAGAGCAGGTTCATGCCGAGCTCCGCGGCGCCCATCGAGATCATGATTCCCGTATTGCCCTGCTCGTGGGGCGCGGGCATGCCCAATAGGCCGCTGACGTATCTGCGCCACGACTCGGAGACCCACTCGCCGCCGACGATGCACGCGGTCTCGTTCGCCGTCCACGAGGCTCCGTGGGCGGCGAACAGTCGCTCGGCGAGCTCCTTCAGGAAGATCGGCTCCGAGAGGATCACGACCCGGGCGAAGCTCGGTCCAACGCGCTCGAAGATCTCCTGGGCCATCTCCAGGTGAACCGAAGGCGTGGCGACCGTCGCGAGGGTGGTCGGCACCGAGATGCCCATCGGCAGGCAGTTGAGCAAGAGAGTGGAGCTCTCCTCGCCGGCGCCGGCCGCGCGCAGCGCCGTGTCGGTCGCGGCCTGGAGCGCGAGCAGCTCGGCGCGTGAGGTCACGCCCACCGAGAAGGAGCCGCTCTGGCCGCTCGAGGTGAGGAGCTCTGCGGCCTCGGCCGTTCCGCCACCCTCGACCCACTGCTCGAGATCCGAGCCGAAGACGTCCCGCTTGGTGAGGTAGGGGACGTCGTCGATGGAGGTGATCCGGGCGGGGTCTACGCCGCTCGCGTCGAGCCACGCGCCATATCCGGGCGACACCGCGACGGCCCGCCGGAACGCGCCGAATGCGTCCCCCTTCGGATCAGCGAGGCGATCCGGGGGGGCGGCCTTGGGGCCGCTGGCCGATGGAGGCCGGTCGGCGCCACCGGTTGAGGAAACGGAGGCCATGCTCCGCACGCTAAGGAGGGGTGACGGGCGCTTCATGGTCACTTGTGACCATCTCTGCGCGGCTATCGGCGATCTGCTCCGAGCAGCCCTCGCTGCTGCCCCTCCCGGACCGCGGAGGTGCGATTCTTCACCTCGAGCTTGGAGAGGATCTTGCCCACGTGACGGGCCACGGTGCGCTCGCTGATGTAGAGCGCCTCGCCGATCTCGCGGTTGGTCAGACCGCGTGAGAGTTGATTCAAGACCTCCAACTCGCGCTCCGAGAGATCACCCGGACGGCGCGGGCGCCCATCGCTACGCGAGGGAATGCGCCGCCCCCGGGCGCGCAGCTCTCCTTCTGTGCGCAGCCGCCAGGCCTCGGCGCCGATTTCCCGGAACTCCTGGCGCGCGACGAGTAGCTCCTGGGCTCCGTCGGGATCCGCGGAGCCGGCGAGGAAACGCGCGAAGATGGCCCACCAGCGATAGCCGAGTCCGGCGAGGGAGTCGACCGCGGGCTGCATGAGCTCGGCGGAGGTCTTTGGGTCCTGCTCTGCGATCAGAAGGGCCTCGGCGAAGGGGCCGAAGGCCGCCGCCAGCGATGAGCCCCCCTCGGCGAGCTCCACGAGCAGATCGTGGGAGGCTGCGGCCACCTCTCCACCCGCAGCGACGCCCGCGACCGCGATCCGCACCACGGCCAGGCGATCATCGCCCTGTCGCCAGAGCTCGAGATGTCGTCGAACGATGTCCTGGGCATGCTCGTGTTCGCCGAGGACGACCTTCGCCCATGCGTGCCCTGCCCCGACGGGTGCCGCGAGCTCGAAGAGGGTGGTGTCGATCTCCGCTGCCCGGCCGATGTCGGCGAAGCGCTCAGCCGCGCGGGCCAGGTCGCCTTCGGCGAAGTAGAGCCACGCCAGCCCCGGGTCGGCGGGGGTCGGCGCGTCGCGACCGAGCTCGCGCCAGCCCGCTGCGGCGGTCTCCAATCGGTGCCGGGCCTCACCGAGCGCGCCGCGTGCGATCAACGTGTCCCCGAGGTTTCCCTCCAAGACGAGCCGGTGGTCCTCGATGCCGAGCTGCGACGCGCGCTCGATGCCTTCGCGGGCGGCTGCCTCGGCGCGCTCCGGTTGTCCCAGCAGGAGCAGCGCGTGGCTCTGGTGGATGAGAGCCAGCGTCTCGTTGCGTGTACTCCCGCTTGAGCGCGCCTCGATGATCGCCTTCTCGAAGTGGGCGACTCCTTCGCTGCGCCCTGATCGGCCGACCTCGGCCATCCCGAGAAAGATCAGCGCGCGCGTGGCGCTCTCGAGGTCGTGAGCCGAGAGGGATTGCTCACGGGCGCGCTCGGCAAGCGCGTGCGCCCGCTCGAAGCGGGAGGTGGCGGCCGCGACGCCAGCCGCCTGAGTGAGGGCTTCGGCCCGTGCGCTCGAAGGTGTGACGTCCTCCTGCTCGTCCAGGTGCTGGGTGAGGGCCTCGAGGGCCTCCGCGTGCCGGCCGAGCATCCAGAGCGCGCTCGACGCCGCGCTCGCGGCCTGCAGCACATCGTCGCTCATGCCGAGTTCGGCATAGCCTTCGGCGGCCGCATTCAAGGCCTCGACGCTCACGTCCCAGCGCGCGAGCTCGGCAAGCGCGAGGCCTCGCTCGCGAAGCGCGTGCAGCCGGGCTTCCGGCGGATCGCCCTCGCTATGCCAGCGCAAGCCTCGCTCGGCGTGCTCCAGCGCCTCGGCGGCCCCGCCGGCGCGGTGAAGCTCCGCCGCCGCTCGGGGCGCCAACTCGACTACCGCCTCCGCGTCACGGGCGGTCACGGCATAGGCGGCGAGCTCACGGGCCGGAGCTCCCGCAGCCCGCCGGTTGACCAGCACGCCCGCCGCGCGGCGTCGGCGCTCGGCGGGTGGGAGCGACTGCAATGTGGCGACGCGTGTGAGCTCATCGACGAAGCGCCATCGGGTCTCGCCCGGAGGGGGCACCTGCTCGACGAGGCCGGCGGCGACGAGGTCGTCGAAGTCGGCCTCGATCTGCCCCTCCTCGCGCACGCACAGCGCCGCCAGGGTCGAGGCTGCGAGCGTGCCCGGAAACAGCGCCGACCATTCGGCGATCTGTCGCGTCGTTGCCGGTAGCTCTGCCAGCACCGCGTGGATCGGTGCCAGGAGCTCGGCCGGGAGCAGCAGCGGCTCATCGTCGGGGATGCCGCCGCGCGCGGCGGGGGCCAATGCGACCGCTCGTCCCGGCAGGCCGGCAGAGAGCGCGGCGATAGCCTCTGCGTCCGGGGTCGTCAGCTCGGGCTCGGCCGCCCGCGCGATTGTCGCGATCGCCCGGTCGTCGAGGCGGTCGAGAATCAGCGCCGACACCTCTGGCGGCGCCTGAGTGGAGCAGACGATCACGAGGGCCCTCGTGCCGGCAAGACGCTCGGCGAGTCTGCGCGGCTCGGTGGAGGTCGGGGGGACATCCCCTGCCACCACCGCGATCGGGCGGATTCGCGCCGCCCGCTCGAGATCGCGATACAGGTCGATCGCGGCCAGCTGCTCGGCGATTTGCTCCTCAGCGGTCTCCAGAGGGTCGTCGATGTGCAACAGCACATGGCCGTCGCTCACGAGCCTGCGGGCGGCTTCACTTGCCAGACGGGTCGTGCCGACCCCACGTGGGCCCACGATCGCGATCACCCCGGGCAAACGCCGGGTGAGCTCATCGATGGCGCCGAGCGCCGCCGCGCGACCGATCAACGCGGGCGGCTCGAACACTCGCATATTGCGAGGCACGCGGACGATTGTAGGCACTCGCGGGAGAAGGCCCGCCGAATCCGCTAACCGCGGGCGGCATCTCCCATCAGTTGGCGCGCGATGACCAGCCGCTGAATCTCGCTGGTGCCCTCGTAGAGCTCGGTGATCTTGGCGTCGCGGTAGTAGCGCTCCGCGGGGAACTCGGCCGAATACCCATAGCCGCCGAGGGTCTGCACGGCGACGTTGGCCGCCTCCACGGCAACCGAGCTCGCGAAGAGCTTGGCCTTCGCGCCGATCTCCGTGCACGGCTCCCCTGCATCGCGGATCCTGGCGGCCCGATGGGTGAGCACCCGCGCGGCGTCGATCTTCGCTGCAACGTCGGCGATCGGGAATTGCACGCCCTGAAAACGCGCAATCGGTCCGCCAAACGCCGTGCGCTCGGCGGCGTATCGCGTCGCGAGCTCGAGCGCAGCGCGGGCAATGCCCACGGCCTGGCCGGCGATCACGATGCGGCCGGCATCCAGGGTGGAGAACGCGATCCTCATTCCCTGGCGGCGCTCACCCAGCACGCGCTCGCGGGGGACCTCGACCCCGTCGAAGGCCAGCTCCACGGTCGACGAGGTGTGCAGCCCCATCTTCGGGATCTCGCGGCCGACCTTCACCCCGCTGTCCTTTTCGACGATGAAGGCGCTGACGCCGGACGCCCCCGGGCCGTCGGTGCGTGCGAAGACGATGAAGACGTCAGCGAAGCCCCCGTTGGTGATCCAGAGCTTGCTGCCACTGATCGCAAATCCGCCCCCCACCTCGCTGGCGCTCGTGGTGAGTCCTGCCGCGTCGGACCCGTGATCGGCCTCGCTCAAGGCATACGCGCCGAATCGCTCCCCGGAGGCCAGTGCAGGGACCCACTCCCGCCTCTGGGCGTCGCTGCCGAAGTTCACGATCGGGGGGATGGTTAGACTGCACTGTGCTGCGAGGCCGGTCGAGGTACCGGCGTCGGCGGCGGCGAGCTCCTCCATCACCACGCAGAGCCCAAGCGTGCCGAGGCCGGCACCTCCGAGCTCCTCCGGCACGTTGACCCCGAAGAGGCCGAGCGATGCCATGGTCCTCAGAGTCTCGACAGGGACGGTCTTTGTGGCGTTCCACTCCTGGGCATGAGGGGCGATCTCGGCGGCGGCAAAGTCGCGCGTCATCGCCCGGATTTCCCGCAGTTCGGTACTGAGCTCGCTCATGGGCAGCGCTCCGGGATCGTGGCGTTGGTCATTGCGCCGTCGTCGCACATTGCGTGCAAGCAGTAGCGTGCCTGCCGATGCCCAAGCCCATGGACGAAGCTTGTCATGACGGGGAGCCTCGGTACATCCGAGGGGCTGACCCGGCGCGATGGCACCTCGTGGACGTCGAGACGCTCCGGCGCGGCGGCGTGTCGCGCAGCCACGCCACCTGAACGGAGGCGACAGGCTCGTTGATCTCGAACATGTCGATGTCGCCGATGCCAAGCGCGGGCTGGCTGAAACACTTGGCGGTGGCGGGGACCGGTTCGTCCAGCATCTCGATCCACTCGGCGCCCGCGAGTGCCATCGAGTGGATACGCGCTCGAGGCTTCAGCCCGAGCCGATCGACCGCCCCGGGGCACGGCCACGGCGGCCAGATCGACGAGATGCCCGCAGGCGAGCGTGGCGCCACGGCGGCCGACGAGGGTGGGTGCGGCCTCGATTATGAAGGCGTTCTGTGGCATCGGTCGGTAGTTGGGCGACAATAGCCGTCCACCGGCCAACCAGTGGAGACCCGCGATGCAGAGCCCGTTCCTGATGGACGAGCGCGCGTACCTGCGCCCCTA
>JAOTZF010000082.1 GCA_029861485.1 Thermoleophilia bacterium
TCCGCAGCAGCAGCGGCGCAGATGCACCACCCGGGACCGATGGTGAGGCTCTGCCGGCGTGCATCCGTCAGTGCGAGCGTGACCACCCCTCGCCCCCGCCGTCTTCAGGTGCCGATGCCCTACGCCTTCACCAGATAGAACTGACTGAGTGCTGGCAGTGCTGCTCGTCGAAGTACAAGCACTGATCGGTCTCGACGGCGGGAGCCGCCCCGCCTCCGCTAAACCCCGGGGCATGCATGAGCCTCCATCACCCTCAGGCCGGTCCAGGGTCTGGGCTCAACCTCAGTCCCACTAGGCCCGCTCACCCCGTCGGTAAGTCCTGATCTCCCCTGGTCAACCGGGTGTTATCCGGTCTCAAACGCACAACGGGGAGATGGGCACGTTCGAACCCTCCGGAGAGCGTGGCCCGCCCACATCCGCCACCGATGCCGCTCGACGATCTCGAAGGCGCTTGCCTGGCACGGGATGAGCCGTAGGCGTCGGGGCCCGACACCGATCCGACGGCGCTATGAGTGGTCACGCCCCGAGCATTGATTCAGATCAACACCGCAAAGCTTGCGCGCTTCGCGGTGCCGGAGCATCGGACTCGGGGGCGTATCGAGGCCGCCCATGCCAATCAGGGCATGGGCTATCAGGTAGCCCACGTGGCGATCGACGATCACTCCGCCACGCCCTTGTCGAGATCCACGCCGATGAGCGCGGCGAGACCTGCGCGCGGTTTCTCGAGCGCGCGCTGGATCAGTTCGTCGCCCACCGCGCCCGAGCGCTCGTGGGTTGGCATCCGGGTCTCAGAGAGACCGTGGGTCCACTCACGCGTTCTCGAGAGACTCGCCGCGGGCGTCACCGCACCGACTCCTCTTACCGTGCGTCAACGAATGGAGGACACCTTGTCGGGTCGATCCCGGTCTAGCAAGGCGGCGACGCGCTCGTGGACGGATGACGCGGCCGGCCTCGCACCCCACGAGGCCCAAGCACTCGCCCAGGCCTCTCGTCAGCGCATCGTCGAGGCGCTCGGGCGCGCGCCGGATGGCCGCACCGTCGCCGAGCTCGCCGACCTTGTGAGCCTCCATCCCAACGCCGTGCGCAGGCACCTGGACGTGCTGAGCCGGGCCGGCGTGGTGGTCGCCACGCCCGCTCCCTCGACCGGTCGACGCGGCAGACCGAGCATGCGTTACTCGCTCGCCGCCCCACACGCCGTTGCGGGCGTCGGCGGGCGCGAGCTCATCCGCCTCTTGCTCGAGCTCGTACACCGCTCGGGCGCCGGCAGCGACACCGCCGAGGCGCTCGGCATCGAGCAGGGCGCGCGACTCGTACCCGAGGGCGCGGGGCCCGAGGCCCTCGTCGCGGCCTTCGCGGGCCTGGGCTTCGCGCCGCAGGACATGACCTCGGCGACCGCCGGCGCTCCGGAGAGTTGGAGCTGCTCCTGCGCGCCTGCCCGTTCAAGGACGCTGGGCTGTCGCGGGGCGGCGAGCTGATCTGTGCCCTCCATCGCGGCGTCGTGCGCGGCGCGCTCGCGAGCCTCGACGACGACGCGGAGCTGACGGCCTTCGAGCAGAAAGACCCGATCAACGCCGGATGTCGCGTCGCGGCCGCGGGTCTTCCGTCTCGCTGACCGGTGGCGTGCCCAGGACGTCGTCTCCGCTCAGTAGATGTCGTTGGCGGTGTTGTTGACGTTGAACTTTCCGGTCGGGGTCTCCAGGCCGGTGACGCGGCCGACCTCTTTGAGCGTCTTGTCGTCGTACACGACGACCTCGCCCTTCTTGTCCCAGTTGGAAACCCAGATCTGGGTGCCCTGCTTGTTGTATTCGAAGTGTGTCGCCCGTCCGTGGTCGCTGATGGAGAAGCACTTCTCGATCTTGGCCTTCGCCTTCGAGTAGGCGCACACCGTCCGTGATGCTTCGGGGTCGGTGCTGAGCGTCGCGTCGGTCCAGACCCACGGCGACTTCGGATGCGTCTTCAGGAACAGCGTCCCGCTGGACGGCAGCTCAACCTCCCGGACGACCTTCCAGGCGTGCTCAGGGTTGTTGACCGGGTCGGCGCCATAGACGGTCATCTTGCCCTCGCCGATGTGGGTCGTGGCCATCACCCAGCCGAACTCCGGGTCCTTCCAGTTGGCGCCACGGCCCGGGTGGGGCTTGATGCCGGTCGTGATGCGGGCAGCCCGCTTCCCCTCCTTCAGATCGACCACCACGATCTGGTTCCGCTCGTTCGCGGCGATCGCGAAGTAGCGGCCGGTGTGATCGAAGCCGCCGTCATGGAGAAAGCGCTGCCCCTCGATCATCTTGACGATCGGGAAGTCATCCTTGGAGTAGTCCACGAGGGCGATGAAGCCCGACTCCTTGAGCGCGACGACCCACTGGGGGGCGTCATCGCTCGCCACGATGGCGGCCACGCGAACCTCGGCCAACTCCTCGCCTGTGTCGAACGTCTCAGTCGGGTACTTGGTGAGCTTCTTCGGCTCGAGCGTGAGACCGTCGAAGATGATGAACTGGTTCGGCCAGTAGCAGCCCTCGATGACGAATTTGTCCTCGAAGCCCTCGAACTTGCTCGACTCGACGCTGCGCGCGTCGATGCAGCCCTTGACCTCGGCAACGACCTCCGGCACCTCGTACCAGAGGTCGATGAGGGTGAGCTTGCCGTCGCGGCCAATCGCGTAGAAGTAGCGGCCGCTGGCGCTGGAGCGCAGGATGTGCACCGCAAAGCCGGTGTTCACAACGGCCACCTGCTCTCGCGTGTCGGCGTCCAGGATCGCGACCTTGCCCGCGTCGCGCAGAATCACACCGGTGTAGTTCGTCCAGTCCCGGGTGGTCTGCGGCTCGCTGGGCCGATCGTCGACCGGTACTTCGAGCTTCCAGCTCTCACGGATTTCGTCGAGGTCGAGCTGGGGCGGCGCGGCGATGTTCATCTGGAGGTAGCGCGCCATCAGCGAGACCTCCTCCTCGTCGAGGAAGCCGGCGTTGCCCCACGGCGGCATGCCGCCCGGCAGGCCGTTCTGCACGACCGCCTCGATGACAGGGCTGCCGCGCTCCTGCATCGCCGCCGGCTCCAGCGACGGGCCGGTGGCCCCGGCGCGCAGCGTGCCATGGCAGCCCGCGCACTGCTTGAAGTAGATGATCGACGCCTCGCCGAATTGGTCTGAGTCGAGGGCCACGCCTTCGGGCGGTTCCGGCGCGGTCGCCACACCCTCGGCCAGGGGTGGCGGCTCGGTCGCCGCGTCGTCGCCGCCGCAGCCCGTGGCCAGGCCGAGGCCGGCCACCAGTGCGAGCAAGAGGACCCCCCCGAAGCGCCTGCAGCGCCGAAGAAGCCGAGGCCTCGTGGCGGGGCTGTCGTCCGCGAGCGAGTCGCAGAGACGCTCCTCCGGTGCGTCGAAACTGAGAGCTCGATTGGCCATCGCCCCAACTCCTCGTGACGGATCGCGAAACTGGTGCCCACCACTCCGGATGATTTCCTGTACAAGACTATGGAGTAACTTATTCCCGGCGCAGGTCGGTGTCCACGCGCGGGTGACATCCGCACGCGCGTCTGGGACGGTCGCCAGCTATGCGAGGACAAGCCTCACGAGAGCCCGCCGACGCCTGCGTGGCGGGCCGGGCTGGGGATCAGGTGAATGCGGTGATGGCAGACGGATGAAAAGTCAGACTCGCCTTCACGAATCCGACGCCCGCGGCATCCTCGGCGGCGGGCGCGAGTTCGTGCTCAGGGGCTAACCCCCGCTCGCAGGCGCTTCGCGCTCGACTCTATCCCGACGCGCTATGTCTGCCCCCGCGCACGGTCAGAACAAGTCATCTTGTGGCGGGTTTAGGTTCAACTTCAATCCCACTAGGCCCGTTGCTCCTGTGGATAACCAAAGGTCTCCCCTGGTTACTCGCGTTCACGCCCCGTGGGTTGAAGCAGAGGGAATGGGTCACGTTCGAACCCTGCGCACTGTGCGGTCTCCTCGCCCGGACGGAGCGGTTCCCCTCGGACCGCGCTGCGAGGGACGGCGTCACCTTCCGTCCGTGGCATGCAAGGGCGGAGGCTAGGCCTCGAGGAGCATCACTACGGTCTCGGGCAGCACGCCGTCGTGCGCCATCGCGTCGGCAGCCGCCTCCTCCGTCTGCAGCGCAGCCACGAGGGCGTCAACGTCGGGTACGTCCATGAGCAGCGCATGAGCAGCGCCACACGAGTCCGGTCCTGCGGGTCGACGAACGTGCGTATGTTCGTGACTCCGAGAGGCCCTAAGAACTCCCCGCGCTTCGGCGAGGCGAGCCAGTGGTCGGCGTCCTTCACATTGTGATGAGCGATCACCGTGGGCATGGAATCTCCTTGACCCCCCGGGTGCGGCCGATCGCCGAACCAGTTCGAGGATCGTACAGCCGGGGGTGCGACGTCGCACCGACGCGGCCGAGGTAGTCCTGGCCGCCGGGTGAGCGCATCACCGTGCGGAAGATCCCACCCGGCCGAAGATCGATCTCGCAATCGACCTTGGTCCACGGGGCCGGCGCGAACCACTCGATGACGTGTTCCGGAGTGGTCCAAGCCTTCCAGACGACGTCGGGTGGCACATCGATGACGCGTTCAAGAACAAGATCGCGACTTGGGTCGGGCCGATGGGTGCGGATGAAGCGAGACCCGCCCACTCTGTGACCGCTCAGTGTGCGGTGACCATCTGAGTCTGGGCTCGCCCTCCACACTGCGAGGTCGGGGTGGGCGCTTAGCCAGCCTCGCGCAAACAGCGGAGTCCCGAAACGTCAAGGCTCAGCCGCGACAGGCCGATACCTGTTACGTGCGAGGCGAACTACGCGACCGTCCGGCCCCGAGAAGGGGCCTGAACGTGGGACTACGCGGGAGAGCCCTGGTCGCGATGGCGATCATGTGCCTAATCGTGCTGTGCGCTGGCGTCGCCGGCACGATCGCCGTGGCTCGCGGGTTCGATCGTGCCGAGCGCGAGACGCTCGCCGAGCATGTCAGCGCGGCGGACGCGCTCGTCGAGCGGACGGCGGAGAACATCGCCGCGAGTGCGCGTGACTACGGGTTCTGGACCGACACGCACCGGTTCGTGACCGGGCAGTATCCGGAGTTCCCCGAGGACGCGATCGGTGATCCGGGCGACACGCTCGGGAGTCTCCGGATCGACGCCCTCCTGCTCGTCGATGAGGACCGGGAGATCCTGTACCAGGCGGTCATCGCCGATGACACTTGGAGGGACGCGCCCGCCGACTTAGCCACGTGGGCCGCAGAGGCCGAGCCCCCAGAAGTCGGGACCTCGGTGACAGCGGTCACGACCATCGACGGACAACCCGCGCTTGCCGCCGTCGCGGGCATCACGAACAACGAGCAGACGGTCGACCCCGTCAGCGTCCTCGTTATGGCACGTATCATCGACGACGAGCTGTTGGCGGCCCTGTCGAAGGCGAGCCCCGCAACACTGTCGCTCGGCTCACCTGAGGCCGACACCGAGCTGCGTTTCGTCGGCCGGGACAAAGCCATGGGCGGCGTCGACCTGCGCGACCTCGACGGCCAGACCACCGCGACGCTACTGGCAGCACTGGACCGCCCCGTCGCATCCGCCGCGCGCCGCAGCATCGAGCTGCTGGTGCTCACGCTGACCGCGGGGCTGATACTGGCCTTCGGCAGCTTCGGATTCTGGCTGACCACCCGCGTCACCAAGCGCATTGCGGTGCTCGATGGGCTCGTCGACCGGCGGCGTGAGGGCGGCGAGGACAGCGTGAGCATCTCCGGAGACGACGAGATCGCCCGACTGTCCGACAACGTGGGAGAGCTGCTGAACGAGGTCACGGCCCTCCAGCACCGCCGTGCGGAGGCCAGGTTGGGCACCATGATCCAGAGCAGCAGCGATATCGTCGTGCTGTGCGACGCGTCCGGAACGGCCCGGTACGCGACGCCGGCGCTGCAGCGCACGCTCGGCGTCGACCCGGCCACCGTGGCCGGCCGGTTCGTTGCCGACGTGCTCAACATCGCCGACCCCGAATCCCTACCCGCCAACCTCGAGCGGCTGAAGGTGGTCCCGTCGGGGCAGACCCTGACGTTCGCGTACGACGCCCACACGGTCGGCGGCGACCTCCGCCACCTCGAGATCGTCGGCATGAACCATCTGACGACGCCTGATGTCAACGCCCTCGTGCTGACCGTGCGGGACCAGACCGAACGTCGCCAGTTCGAGGAGGATCTGCGTGTCCAGGCCGTCACGGACGGGCTGACCGGACTCGCCAACCGCACCCTCTTCCGCGACCGCGTGAAGCACGCGTTGTCGCGCCATCAGCGCCACGCCGACGCGAGCCTCGCGGTCCTCTTCCTCGACCTCGACGACTTCAAGACCATCAACGACAGTCTCGGGCACGCCGCCGGCGACGCCGTGCTGCGGCGCGTGGCCGGCGCACTCGACGGTTGCCTGCGTTCGATGGACACCGCGGCCCGGCTCGGGGGGGACGAGTTCGCCTGCCTGATCGAGGACGTCACCGACCCGAAGGACGTCACTGCGCTGATCGAGCGGATCCAGGCCACCATAGGCGAGCCGATGGAACTGACCGACCGGGTGGTCACCGTCGAGGCCAGCATTGGTGTCGCCTACGCGAACAGTGCCTCGTCCGACGCCGACGCGCTGCTGCGCAACGCCGACACGGCAATGTACATCGCCAAGGCCGGCGGGAAGGGGCGCCATGAGGAGTTCGAGCCCGAGATGCACGCCATGGCCATGCGTCGCCTCGAGCTCAAGAGCGCGATGGCCGAAGCCCTCGCGCGCGAAGAGTTCCGACTAGTCTACCAGCCGATCATCGACCTCGAGACCGGTCGTGGCGTCGGAGCTGAGGCACTGCTGCGGTGGCGCCACCCCGCCTGGGGCGAGATCAGGCCCCTCGAGTTCATCCCGCTCGCCGAGGAGACGGGCTTCATCGTGCCGTTGGGGCGCTGGGTGCTGCACGAGGCGTGCCGTAAGGCCGTCGCATGGCAGCACGACAGCGATGCACCGCTCTCCGTAAGCGTGAACGTGTCCGTGCGTCAGCTCGCCGAAGAGGGGATCGTCGATGATGTCGCGCAGGCACTCGCCGCCTCGGGTCTGCCTCCGGAGCTGCTGCAGCTCGAGTTGACCGAGAGCCTGTTCATCCTCGACCAGGATGCGGTCGCATCCACGCTCCAGGAGCTGAAGCAGCTGGGCGTCATGCTTGCCATCGATGACTTCGGGACCGGCCACGCGACGTTGGCATACCTGCGGGATTTCCCGATCGACGTCCTCAAGATCGATCGTTCCTTCGTCCAGGCGATCGAGGATGGCGACACCCCAAACGAATTAATCGACGGCGTGCTCTCGCTCGCCGAGAGCCTCGGCATGTCGACGCTTGCCGAGGGCATCGAGAACGCGCATGAGCGGGACAACCTGCGTGCGGCCAAGTGCCGGCTCGCTCAGGGTTATCTGTTCGCCCATCCGCTCGAGGTCGACGAATTCGACGGCTGGCTGCTGGAGCAGCGTGGCCGGGAGGTCACCGCGGCTCGCACGCAAGCCGGATCATCGCAGCTCGCCCAGCCGTAGGGACCTGATCACCGCGATCGCGTCACGTACCGTCGGCAACGGGAATGGCGCCCCGGCTACGAGGCCAGATCAAAGCGTGACGCCGGCAGCTGAGGCGATCCTCGCGTTGGCGAGATCGCACTCTCTCTCACTCAGCCGTCCGGGTGTGGGTTCAACTTCAATCCCACTAGGCCCTTTGCCCCGTGGACAACCGGAGTTTTCCCCAGTGCACAG
>JAOTZF010000083.1 GCA_029861485.1 Thermoleophilia bacterium
CGCGACGGGCCCGGGGTGAGCTTCGTGCTCGTCGGCGGTGGCGATCAGAAGGACCGACTCGTCGAGGACGCCGAGCGACGAGGGCTCGGTAACGTCCAGTTCATCGACGCGGTCCCAAAGCGCGAGGTGCCGAGTTGGCTGGCGCGCGCCGACGCCTGCCTGCTGCCGTACCAGGACGTGCCGCTGTTCGCCGGAGCGCTACCGAACAAGACCTTCGACTACCTGGGCGCCGGCAAGCCGATCGTGGCCGCGGCGCCCGATGGCGAGCTCACCCGCCTGGTGCGAGAAGTCGACTGCGGCATCGCCATCGCACCCGAGGATCCGCAGGCGATGGCCGACGCGGTGACCCGCCTCGCCGCTGACCCCGCCCAGGCCCGGGCGATGGGCGAGAGGGGCATGCGCCATGCGCGGGAGCACTATGACCGCGCGAAGCTCGCGCAGCGATTCGTTGCAGTGGTCGAGTCCGTTGCGTAGCGGGGCGGCCGCGGTCGGCGGAGCCGCCAAGCGGGCGCTCGACCTGGCCATCGCCGTGCCGCTGACGGTGATCCTTGCGCCGGTACTGCTGATCGTCGCGATCGCGGTGCGGCGCGACTCACCGGGCCCGGCGCTGTTTCGCCAGGAGCGCATCGGGCTGAACGGGCGGCCCTTCACCCTCCTGAAGTTCCGGACGATGGTCCTCGGGGCCCAGAGCATGGGCACGGGGCTCAAGGTCACCGACGGCGACTCGCGCATCACGCCGCTCGGGCAGCGTCTGCGCAGGCTGTCGATCGACGAGCTGCCGCAGCTGTGGAACGTGGTTCGCGGCGACATGAGCGTCATCGGACCGCGGCCGACGGTCGCCGCGCAGGTCGCGAAATACGACGCGCATCAACGGCGACGGCTGCTTGCTCGCCCCGGAGTCACCGGCTGGGCGCAAGTCAACGGGCGCAACGCGATTCCCTGGTCGCACCGGATCGAGCTCGACATCGAGTACGTGGAGCGCTGGAGCATGATGATGGACCTGAAGATCCTGCTCAAGACGGCCTTCGTCGTGTTCGGTCGCGAGAACACGTACACCGGCGAGGAGGGGGCATTCGACCTCACCGATCGCGGCCCGAAGGCGGACTGACGCGTGAACCGCGTCCGCTCGCCCCGCCACCGCGCGATCGCTAGGCTCCCCCGGCCGTGAGCACGGATCCGCGAGAGACAGGCGATGAGGTCACCCTCCAGGACTACGGTCGCACCGTCTGGGCCGGACGGCGGATCATCCTGGTCGCGATCGTCGCGGCGGCGGCCGTCGGCCTGGCGCTGACCTTCATCCGCACAACGACCTACTCGGCCAACTCGCAGGTGTTCCTCGGACAGGCGACGACGATCTCCGGCACGCCGATCAGCACGCCGCAGACGAACCCTGCCATCGCGCCGGCGGTCCTCGAGGGGGACGCCATCGTGGACCCGGTTGCGGAGGAGGCAGGTATCAGCCCCGGCCGCGTGCGCTCCGGCATCAGCCTCGACGTGCCGCGGGCGCCGGGCTCGGCCGGCAACCTTCCGACGCTGGCGAAGATCACGTTCCGCGACCGCGACCGCGACCTGGCCCAGCAGGTCGCGAACCTCTACGCCGAGCAGGTGCGCGACTACAATGCCGCCACCTTCAGCGAGGAGGAGGAGACCTACGAGCGCCAGCTCGAGCGCGCGAGCGCCGAGGAAGCACGTCTGAGCGTGCAGGAGCAGCAACTGCGCAATCAGCTCGTGCGCTCCGCCGGCGGCTCGAGTGAGGCCGCCGTCCAGACCGCGCTCGTGCTGGTGAGCGACCGCCTGAGCGAGACCCTCACCCGCATCGAGAACTCCGAGCTCGCATTGGCGAACCTCAGGGAAGTGGGCCGGCCCGCCATCGTGACCACTGCAGGCAGTCCTTCCTCGAGCAGCAGCGGCCCGCGACGGGTTCGCACCGTGCTGTTCTCGGCAGTGCTCGGCGCCGTCGTCGGCCTGATCGTGGTCTTCATCTGGCGTCGGCCCCGACCCGAGGGTGCTTAGGACTCTCCCCGGCCTCGCCGCGGCGGCGGCCCTGGCCGCAGCGGTGGCCACCGGATGCGGCGAGCGCGGGAGCGCCGCGTCGCCCATCCAGGTGCCGCACGAGCCGGCGCCGGCTCTCGAAGTCGTGGACGGTGACACGGGCGCCCCCGTCCAAGCGCTCGTCAGCGCTATCGGACAGGGCGCCCAGGTGGTCCGATTGCTCACGACTCCCGGCGGCCGCACCGTGCTGCCCGAGGGTGTGAGATCCGTGAGGGCACGGGCGGCGGGCTATTCCGTGGGGAGGGCCGACATCGGCCCCGGCGGAGGGCGCGTCGCGATGTACCGTGAGGCGCTCCAGAGCCCCGAGTACGGCGGTGGCCCCCAGCGCACGCGCTATTTGCCATCCGTCAAGCTGCCGCTTCCACGGGCTCGGCCCACCTGGCGTTTCGACGCGCCGACTCTGATCGAGTTTCCGCCCGCGGTGCGCAACGGTCTGGTCGTGTTCGGCATCAACAGCGGCCGGGTGTACGCCCTCAACGCCGAGGATGGCAGCGTGAGATGGGCCAAACGGCAACGCGGCGAGATCGCCTCGACGCCGGCCATCTCGGCAGGACACGTCTATGTCAGCTCGATGGACGGACGGCTTACGAGTTATCGCGCGGCCGACGGCGAGGAGCTCTGGAGCTTCTCGACCGGCGGCAGCCCCATCGAGAGCTCGCCGCTGGTATTCGGCGAGCGGGTGATCGTCGGCGCATGGAACGGCACTCTCTACTCGGTGGATGCCCGGACGGGCCGGGCCGCATGGACGT
This sequence comes from Thermoleophilia bacterium, assembly GCA_029861485.1. GTDB lineage: Bacteria > Actinomycetota > Thermoleophilia > Miltoncostaeales > Miltoncostaeaceae > CAMYIK01. Next base: position 2,802 of record JAOTZF010000083.1, read on the forward strand.
ATCGAGGGGCCGGGGACATCAAGAGCAGTGCCGCCCTCGCGGGTGATCTGCTGGTGTTCGGTGACTACGGCGGCCGAGTTCACGGCGTCGATGCGGCAACCGGAGAGGGCCGCTGGATCTGGTCCGGGGGCTCGCGATTCTATGGCGGGGCCGCGATCAGCCACGGCCTCGCCGTGATCGGAGACGTCGGCGGGCAGGTGCTCGCGCTGGACGCCGCCACCGGACAGGAGCGTTGGAGACATGCTGTTGGCGGCTACGTTTACTCCAGCCCCGCCGTCGCCCGCGAGACGGTCTTCATCGGGTCCTACAGTGGGCGCTTCGAGGCACTCGAGCTCTCGACGGGCGTTCTGAGGTGGAGTTTCGACGCGGGTGAGCGAATCTCGGGCTCCGCGACCGTCATCGGCGACACCGTCTACACCTCCGTCCTGAGCAGGCCGGGCACCCCGCGCCGGACCTTCGCGCTCGCCACTCGGGACGGACGGCTGCGCTGGAAGAACGCAGACGGACGTTATTCTCCCGCGGTGGGGGCCGGGCGCACCCTGTACATCGTCGGCACGTCGACCCTGTATGCGTACGCGGCGCCGTAGGCTCCTCATCATCGCCCTTGCGGTCGTCGTCGCGCTGATCAGCGTCGGCGGCGCCGTCGGCTACGGCGTGGTGAAGGGCGGATGGTTCGACTCGGGAAGCGTTACGGGCACCCGCGAGGGCTTTCAGGCAAATGCCGGTCCCGGAGCCGCCCCGATGCGACGGCCGAACGCCGACCGCCGACGAAACTGGTGGGGGGAGTACGGGCGCACCCGGACTCGGACGCGCGCGGCGGCGCGAAGCCGGGTCGCGCCGCCGTTCCGACGTGTGTGGGCGGTCGACGCCGGATCACTCGTGGAGTTTCCGCCGGTCAGCGCCCGCGACCGGATCGTCGTGAGCACGAACGCCGGCCTTGGCATCGCGCTCGATCCACGCACCGGGCGGGAGCTCTGGCGCATCAGGCTGAAGGGTCGGAGCGCATCATCGCCGGCCCTGTTCAAGGACCTCGCGATCTTCACCACGCTGAGGGGCGAGGTGGTCGTGGTGACTGCCCAGACCGGGCAGGTGCGCTGGCGATTCAACGCGGGCTCGGCCATCGAGTCGTCGCCGCTCGTGACCGATCGCAGCGTCTACTTCGGCACCCTCGACGGCCGGGTGATCCGGCTGAGCTTGCGCACGCGCAAGCCGGTGTGGGTTGCCCGGGCAACCGGGGACATCAAAGCCGGACTCGCCTTGAACAAGGACATGGTGGTGGTGGGCGACTACGGCGGGCACGTGTCGGCCTACAGCCGCGACGACGGCAGCCTGCGCTGGCGAACGTCCAGCCCGGGGACGGCACTCCACGGTGCAGGCCGCTTTTACGGTGGAGCGGGCGTCGCCTACGGCCGCGCCTACATCGCCAACATCAACGGTCGGGTCATGGCCCTGGATGCCCGTAACGGGGAGATCGCCTGGGTGCGCGTACTCGACGATTTCGTTTATTCCAGCCCCGCAATCGCCGACGAGCGAATCTTCGTCGGAAGCTACGACCGGCACCTCTACTCGCTCGACGCGGTGACCGGCGAGGTCGTCTGGCGCGTCGATGCCGGGGAGCGGATATCCGGCTCGCCATCCGTGATCGGACCCTATGTCTACGCCTCCACCATCGGGAGGACCCCGAGCGAGGGACGAACGTTCGCCGTGGACCGGACAAGCGGAGAGGTCGTGTGGTCCTTCCCGGACGGCCGCTACAGTCCGGCGATCGTCTCGGAGGGCCTGATGGTCATCACCGGAGTGCGCACGCTCTACGGTTTTCGCGCGAGGTGACGCGCCTTTGACGGTGCGCCACCTCGCGGTGGCCGCGACGATCGTCGCGTTCTTCACCGTTGCCTCACGCATACTCGGATTCGTCCGGGACATCGTCCTGTCGGGGACGTTCGGGGCGAGTGCTGAAGCCGACGCGTTCGTAAGCTCGCTGCTGATCGTCAACTCCGCGGCCGCGGTGCTGCTCTACACCCTGGTCACGGTGGTGATCCCCCGGTTCCAGGCCGAGCGGACCGACTACGGGGAGCCCTCCGCCTGGCGCCTCGCATGGACGCTCGCGGCGTGGGTCGCGACGCTGCTCGTGATCTTCGCCGGCTTCCTGGCCGTGTTTCCGCAGGCCGCGGCGTCCCTCTACCGCATCAATCCTGAGCTTGCAGCGGCGTCAGAGCCCCTGATCCGGATCATGGCGCCAGCGGTGCTGCTCCAGGGCCTGTCGGCGCTCTCAACGGCGCTGCTGCAGATCCACGGCAGGTTTGCGGGCCCGGCGGCGGTTGGCGTCGCCTTCAACGCGGGAATCATCGGGGGAGTTCTCATCGGAAGCGACGCGATCGGCATCGAAGCCGCGGCATGGGGCGTCACGGCCGGCGCCCTGCTGCAGCTGGCGCTGCAGATGCCGCAATTTGCCCGCCTGATGCGTGGCGTTGGTGTCACCGTGACCCTGACCCATCCACGGCTGACAATGACCGCGCTGCTGGCGGCTCCGGTGTTCGCCGCGTCGCTGCTCCAGCAGGTCAACAACTTCAGCGACAAGATCTTCGCCGCGACCCTGGAGGACGGCAGGGTCGCGGCCCTCACCTGGGCAAACACGCTCGGTCAAGCGCCGCGGGCACTGCTGCTGCTGCCCGTCCTTACCCCGCTCTTCCCCTTGATCGCCCGACTGGTGGCCGAGGGCCGCCGACCGGAGGTCGTCGGGGCGTACCGCCGCGCGGCCGGTCTGCTCGGCGTGCTGGGGATCCCGGTTGGTGCATTCCTCATCGTCTATGCGCAGGAAGTCAGCTCGCTGCTGTTCGAGCGCGGCAAGTGCGACGATGAATGCGTCAGCGAGATCGCCGCGCCGCTGCAGTTCTACGGTCTCGCGGTCTGGGCCGGGTTCATGGGATTCCTGCACAATCGCGTGCTCTCGGCGGTCGGCCGCACACGTGAGGTGATGATTGCGACGATCGTCGTGGTGGCCGTGACCATCGCGCTCGACTTCCTGCTGATCGGACCGCTGGAGCAGTCCGGCCTCGCGCTCGCCAGCGCCATCGCGCTGTTCGTCAACGTGGCCGTGACCTTCACTTTCCTGCGCCGGGAGTTCCCGGCGCTCGACCCGGCTCCGCTCGCCCTCCAGCAGCTGCGCCTGGTCGTTGCGGCGCTCGTGGCCGTGGGCGCGGTGCTCGTCGCCGACCTGCTGCTGCCGAGCGAGGCGGCGAGCGGTCTGGAGTTGGCCGGCGCGCTGATCCTCAAGAGTGTGCTGGGCGCGCTGGCGTACGGGGCCGCGGTGAGGGTGATCGCGCCGGAGGACTTCGCCCATGCGCGGGCGACCGTCGCCTCTGCGCTACGGCGAAGGTCCGCGCCGGCGTGAGTGCCGCTCCCGCGGTGCACGTAGTCGGTCTACGCAAGCGGTACGGAACCGTCGTGGCCGTCGACGGGGTCGACCTCACGGTCGAGACCGGCAGCTGTGTGGGACTGCTCGGTCCGAACGGTGCGGGGAAGACCACGGCGCTGCGCATCTTGAGCTGCCTCGCGACGCGGGATGCGGGCGAGGTCAGCGTCCTCGGCCTGGATCCTGCGCGCGAGCCGCGCGCCCTGAAGCGTCGCCTCGGCGTAGTCACGCAGGACAACACGCTGGACCTCGAGCTGACCGTGCGGGAGAACCTCGTAGTGTTCGCGCGGTACTTCGGCATACGCGATGCAGACGCGATGCGTCGTACCGAGGAACTCCTGCAATTCATGGAAATCTCGGAGCGGGCTGAGCATCGCGTGGACAGGCTCTCCGGCGGGATGCAGCGGCGGCTACAGATCGCGCGCGCGTTGGTGAGCGATCCAGAGCTCGTGGTGCTCGACGAGCCGACGACGGGGCTCGATCCCCATGCCCGGCACATCGTCTGGGAGCGCCTGCGGCGGCTCCGCGCGGACGGTGCGACGCTGCTGCTGACGACGCACTACATGGACGAGGCGGCGCAGCTGTGCGATCGCGTCGCGATCATGAACGCGGGGCGGGTCATCGCCGAGGGCCCCCCTGAGCAGCTGGTGGCGCGCACGGTGGGCGCCTGGGCCGGCACGATCAGAGCGCCCGCGGAGCCGCTACTGCGCGCCGCGAACGGCGGCCCGATCGCGGCGCATCGCCTGGGAGACGAGCTTGTCGCGATCTTCGGACCTTCGCACGACGCGCTCGCGCAGTTCGCCGGCGACCGCGGCTTGGAGCTGAGCCGCCCCGCGAGCCTGGAGGATGTGTTCCTCGTGCTGACCGGCGCTCAGCTCGGCGAGGACGCCTAGCCGGGGGAGCTGCCCTCCGGCTCGCGATCGCCGACCCAACGGTCGCGGACCCAGAGCGGCGGCCCCCCGAAGGCCGCGGCGAGCCAGATCCCCACCTGATAAAGGATCAGCTGCGGGATCATGAGCAAGAACATGCTGAAGGGATCCCCACCGGGAAGGATGGCGGCGATCGTGGCGATGACGACGATGGCCACCCGCCACTGCTTTCGGTACATGTCGGCGGTCACGACGCCCATGCGCGCCAGCGCCAGCATCGCAACCGGGACCTCGAAGATCAGACCGGCGCCCAGGAGCAACGTGGTGGCGAACGAGAAATACTCGCCCGCGCGCAGCTGGGTGTCGAACGTTCCGGCGCCGAAGTCCAGGAGGAAGTTCAGGGCCACCGGCAAGACGATGAAGTAGCCGAAGGCCACCCCGGCCAGGAACAGCGAGCTCACACCGGCGACGACGAGGAGCATGATCCTGCGCGACTGGTTGGCCACGGCCGGAATCACGAAGGCATAGAGCTGGTAGCACCAGATCGGCACGGAGGCGATGATCGCGGCCCAGAA
>JAOTZF010000084.1 GCA_029861485.1 Thermoleophilia bacterium
GCGATGCCCTCGCGCCGCAACTCGGTGAAGCTCGTGGCGCTCCAGACATCCGCCTCGATACCGAACTCCTCACGCAGGAGATCCGCCCCGGCGAGTACCTCCCTGAGGATGGATCCGGAGCCCAGCAGCTGCGCCTTGGCGCCCTCGACCCCGCGCACCCGATGGAGCCCGCGCAGGATGCCCTCCTGGCTGCCTTCGGGCATGGCGGGATGAGCGTAGTTCTCGTTCTCGACGGTGATGTAGTAGTAGACGTCTTCCTGCTCGCCGACCATGTGGCGCAGGCCGTCCTGGATGATCACGGCGATCTCGTAGCCGTAGGCGGCATCGTAGGACCGGCAGTTCGGGATCGTCGCCGAAAGCAGGTGACTGTGGCCGTCCTGGTGCTGCAGGCCCTCGCCGTTGAGTGTGGTTCGGCCGGAGGTCGCCCCGATCAAGAAGCCGCGCGTGCGGTTGTCGCCGGCCGCCCAGGCAAGGTCGCCGATCCGCTGGAAGCCGAACATCGAATAGAAGATGTAGAAGGGGATCATCTGCGTCGCGTGGTTCGAGTACGCGGTCCCGCCCGCGATCCAGCTGGAGACGGCCCCGGCCTCGGTGATGCCCTCCTCGAGCATCTGGCCGGTCTTGTCCTCCCGGTAGAACATCAGCTGCTCGGAGTCCTCGGGCTCGTACAGCTGTCCGACGTGCGAGTAGATGCCGAACTGACGGAACAGGCCCTCCATCCCGAATGTGCGCGATTCGTCCGGCACGATGGGAACGACGCGGCTCCCGATGTGATCGTCGCGTAGCAGCGCGGTGAGTAGGCGCACGAAGGCCATGGTCGTGGAGATCTCGCGTTCGCCCGTGCCCTCCAGCAGCTTGGCGAGGCTCTCGAGTGACGGCACGGGGAGCGGCTCGGCCACCTTGCGCCGTCGCGTGGGGAGCCACCCGCCCAGCGCGCTGCGGCGCTCCTTCAGGTATGCGAGGTCCTCCGAGTCCTCAGCCGGCCGGCTGTAGGCGATGCGATCGACGTCGTCGTCAGAGATGTCCAGGTAGAAGCGGTCGCGGAACGCCCTGAGGTCATCGACGCTCATCTTCTTCTGCTGGTGAGTGATGTTCATGCCCTCACCCGACTTGCCCATGCCATAGCCCTTGACCGTCTTAGCCAGGACCACGGTGGGCTGTCCCTGGTGCCGCACGGCCGCGTCGTAGGCCGCGTAGACCTTCTCGGGATCGAGTCCGCCGCGGTTCAGCCGCCAGATATCCGCGTCGCTCCAGTCGGCCACGCGCTGCTTCAGCTCCGGGTACTTGCCGAAGAAGTGCTCACGCACGTAGGCCCCGTCGCGTGCCTTGAACACCTGGTACTCGCCGTCGACGGCCTCCTCCATACGGCGCACCAGCAGGCCGTCGTGGTCGGTCGACAGCAGCGGGTCCCAGCGCGATCCCCAGACCGCCTTGATCACGTTCCAGCCCGCTCCGCGGAAGACGGTCTCGAGCTCCTGGATGATCTTGCCGTTGCCACGCACCGGGCCGTCGAGGCGCTGCAGGTTGCAGTTGACGACGAAGATCAAGTTGTCGAGGCGCTCGCGGCCGGCGAGCGAGATCGCGCCGAGGGCCTCGGGCTCGTCGGTCTCGCCGTCACCCAAGAAGATCCACACCTTGCGGCCTGAGGTATCGCTGATGCCACGGTCGGTGAGGTAGCGCATGAAGCGTGCCTGGTAGATGCCCATGATCGGTCCCAGGCCCATGGACACCGTGGGGAACTGCCAGAACTCCGGCATCAACCACGGGTGCGGGTACGAGCTCAGACCGCCGGCCGACACCTCCTGCCGGAAACCGTCGAGTTGCTGCTCGCTCAGCCGTCCCTCAAGAAACGCGCGGGCGTAGATGCCGGGTGAGGAGTGGCCCTGCATGTAGACGAGGTCGCCCCCGTGCTCGGCGCTCGGGGCACGCCAGAAGTGGTTGAAGCCCACCTCGTAGAGCACGGCAGCCGACTGGTAGCTGGCGATATGGCCACCCAGCTCCGAGCTCTCCTTGTTCGCGCGTAGCACCATGGCCATGGCGTTCCAGCGAATGAGCGAGCGGATCCGACGTTCGATCTCGAGGTCGCCGGGGAACTCGGGCTGGTCGTCGACGTGGATGGTGTTGACGTAGGGAGTCGGCTGCCCGGCCGCCGAGATCGCGGCACCACGATCGTTGGCCCTTTCGATGACCCTCTCGACCAGGCTGTGGGCGCGATGCGGACCGTCGTGGAGCACGACGGCGTCGATCGCCTCGAGCCACTCCCGAGTTTCTTCACCGTCCAGGTCGGGCCCGCCGTTCGAGCGGGCGTCGACATCCTGTTTCTCGTGCCTGGTAGCCATGGTCCGAGTATTGCGGAGATCAGCGCGACTCGCCGCACCGAAAACCGCACCGGCAACATCTGTGGCAACAGCGGCCGGTACCGCGACGCGGGGGGTGGAGAGGTCTTCGTCTCTGGGGGCGCCGCCCGGGTGACGCCGCGCCATCGGCCTATTGATCATCACGCGCAACGTTGCGAGCCGGGGCGCAGCGGATCGCGAACCGACTCGCCGGCGAGAGGGAGCGATGAGCGCTTTCCATACCTTCTTCATCCCCGATAGTCGTCCCGAGATCGCCCATCCGATGCTCGACCGCGCGCTGCGCACGCCCGGCCAGTAATCGGTGAGCCAGAACGACCCTCGCGGCGGGGCGTGCCGCCGACGCCGCAGAAGTGGGCCAAGCGGGTGAGCGCGGGCTGGTGGGCCGGGCAGCCGTGAAGGCCGCCGGAGAGGGGAGCTTCGATCTCGCGGGTGAGTACGTCGCCAATGGCAGCGGGCGCAACCCGGGCGCCAAGAACGCGACGACCAACCTGGCGTTCGAGGGCGGGGTCAACGCGATGACCGCCGAGGGCTTCCGCGTGCTGATCGATGAGGCGCGCCGAGGAAAGTTCGACAGCATCCGGTTCCTTGCTCGTGCGTGCCCGAGGGGTCCGACGCCGAGTGGCGGCGGATGGTTCGAACTGGTAAGCGGCGTCATGGCCGGCTGGGCGGAAGCGGACCCGCGCGTAGTCTTCTAGTGTGCGTCGGGTGGCACACGGCATCGAGCGCGACCGTGAGGCGGCCTGGGACCTGCTCTGCGAGTGGGTGGAGGGCGAGGCACTGCGACGGCACTGCCGCGCCGTGGAGGTCGCGATGCGCGCCTACGCGGCCGAGCTGGGGGAGGACGAGGACGTATGGGGGTGCGTCGGACTGCTGCACGATTTCGACTGGGAACGGCACCCGAGCTTGGAGCAGCATCCCGCCGACGGCGAGCCCGTCCTGGCCGAGGCCGGCTACCCGGACTGGTTTAGGCGCGCGATCTTGAGCCACGCCGAGCACACCGGCATACCCCGGGAGTCGGCGTTGGAGCACCACCTGTTCGCCTGCGACGAGCTGGCGGGCTTTCTGCACGCCTGCGGTCTGGTGCGCCCGACGGGGCTGGACGGCATTACGCCGAAATCGGTCAAGAAGAAGCTGAAGGACAAGCGCTTCGCCGCGAATGTCAGCCGCGACGACGTGCGGAACGGCGCCCAGGAGATCGGTCGCTCGCTCGACGATCACATCGCCGTCGTGGCGGCGGCGCTGCTGCCGATCTCGGAGGAGCTCGGCTTGCCGCAGGGCTGATCGGCGTGGGCGGCTCGTGACCTCAGCGTGGACGGGGAGTTCGAGGCGATGCTGCCAGGCCGAGCGGCTCGACCTGGTCTGGATCTCCTCGCCCGACCCACCTGCACGCCCAGCAGACGATCCGCGCGCTCGGCAGCCGCACCCACGTCTTCTGCGAGAAGCCCTTGGCCCTGGCCGTCGAGGACTGCGAGACGTCGCCGCCGTCGGTGCGGAGCATCCGGATCAGTTTGCTGCGGTCGGGTTCATGCGCCGCTACGACTCGCACTACGGTGGGCCAAGCACCAGATCGATGCCGGGGCGATCGGCGAGCCCTCCTTGGTCAGGTCCCATTCGGCGGACATGAACGAGACCGCCGCGTTCCAAGTCGAGTACTCGCGCACCAGCGGCGGCTACTTCCTCGACATCAGATCCACGACATCGATCTGGCGCGGTAGACGCTCGGCTCAGAGGTAGAGGCCTGCTGGGCCGTCGGGCGTGCGTAGTGCATCCGGAGTTCGCCGAGGTGGGCGACGTCGACAACGCCGTCAGCCTGTGCCGTTTCGCTAGCGGCGCCGTCGCCAGCCTCACGTGAGCCGCACGGCCTTACCCGGGTACGAGGTCGACACCGAGGTCTTCGGCGGCGAGGGCCAGATTCAGATCGGCGCCGGTCCTGCGAGGCCGCGGTTGTGATCGGCGACGCCACGGGCCTAGCGAATCGTGGAGATGGAGCGGGTGATTGAGCGCCGCGTCCGGCGCGAGTTGCATACGGCTAGGCGATGTTGACGACGGGCGTCCCCAACGGAACTCGTGGCCAGAGCCAGAGGATGTCCGCGTTGGTGTTCCGCGTGCAGCCGAGGGAGTAGTAGCGGAAGACGTGCTTCAGCAAGTGCTCCTGATTGGTGCCGTGGATGCCGTACCCGCGGTAGTACCAGAGCACCTTCGGCCCGAAGGCCGCGCGCGGGCCGTTGGTCTTCGAGTAGACGCGGTAGCGGCCGAGCGGCGTCGGGGTGGCGGGCTTGCCGAAGACGACCTCGTGCACCCGGCGTAGCGTGCCGCGCTCGTAGTAGTAGAGGCGGCGTTCGCTCAGGTCCTGAACGATGTAGTGCGACGCGTCCTTCGGTACGCCGTGGGGGTTGCGGGCGAAGAACCGGATGGTCCGGGCGGCGGCGGAGCCCTTCCGGTCGACTCCCTTGCGGCCAGGTGCGATCAGGCGCAGCCTCCAGGCACCTTCTGCCGGCACACGCACTGACGCGGCGATCCGCCCGCCGGGCCTCACCGTCGGTCGGGCGAGCCTGACGACTCGACTCCCGCGGCTGGCCTCGATGATCGCGCGCTCGCCGGGCCTTGCCGGCCACACACGCCCCTTCACCTGGATCGGCCGGCCGGCGATCGCCTCCTTCGCGTCGACCGTCGCGGCGATGGCGGCGCGGCGCCGCAGTGCGGCATTGACCCGCTGCGGCCCGGGCGTGAGGCGGCCGTCAACCTTGATCGAGGCTCGCAGCCTCATGGAAGAGCGGAGCGGCAGCCGCGCGTGGAAGCGGCCCTTTTGATCTGACTTCACGACCGCGAGGCGCTTCCAGCCGTAGTTGGGCAGCCGGCGCTCGATGTAGACCTTGGTCGACCTGGCGGGGGAGATTCGGCCCTTCACCGTGGTCCGCTTGCCGACATCGACGATGGGCGTCGCGGAGAATGCGGTCACGCGGGGCGCGGGCGCTGCGGCCGTGGCGGAGGTGGCGACGGCAAGGGCCACGGCGGCAAGGCCCACCGTCAGAGCGGGGATCTGAGCACGCATGCGCGGCAGTCTGGGCGAGCGCCGCAGCGTTCGAAACCCGCTTTCGGGTGGTCTCGACTTTGCTGCGGTAGGTGGCGCCGCAGCGGCGACCCGTGTTAGGGAGTGGCCTTCGCGCGCTTCTGCGTCAGCAGTACCTGGTTGGGGTCGTCGACGATGACGGTCTTCATCATGCGATCCCAGACCGTGCGGTTCTGCTCGCCGCTGAAGATCCAGAAAGCGCCGACGAATTCGAAGAGGCCAAAGGTGAGGTTGTTGAGCACGCCCAAGAGCACGAACTCCCGCACCACCATGTCGCCATAGCCCGTGAGCGCCGCGTTTCGGGGCGTGAAGGTGTACATGCCGATCAGCTGCTTTCCAGGGGTTTGTCCGCGGGCCCAGACGATCAAGCTCCAGATGATCCACCCGATGACGAGCGTCACGATGAACAGCACGATGTCGAGCAGATAGGCGCCGAACCGCTTGCCTTTTGAGCTCAGCTGCACGCCCGGCGGGAGATGGAGCGGTGGCTCATTCGGATTCGTGGAGGTCTGGGTACCGATGGCGGTTCGCATTCTGTTTGCTGGCGGTCGTAGAGGTTCATCGCCCTCCGCCGACCCTGATTGTCACGCGGCAGAACATGGTCTCATGCCGGGGACCCTTCATGTCGATAGCGATGAACATGGGGGCGACTCAGTCCGGCAGAGACGTCCAGGGCCGCAGAGTCCTGGTCATCGAAGATGATCGCGTGAGCGGGGCCATCACCGCCGCCGCGCTGAGAAGTCACGGTGCGGTCGTAGACGTCGTTCGCACGGGCTCCGCCGCCCTCGAACGCCTCGCGAGAAGTTCCATCGCCGCCGTCGTATGCGACGTGGGTCTCCCGGACATGGGCGGGGTGCGGGTTGCTCGGGAGTTCCGAGAGGCCTGTCCGGGAATCGCCATCGTGATGCTCACCGGCGATACGACGTTCGAGACGGCGGTCGAAGCGATTCGGGCCGGCGCGGACGATTACCTCTCGAAGCCGGTTGCGCCGCGCCGGCTGCTGGATGTCGTCGCGGCCGCGCTCAAACGCCGCGAGAACCTCGCGGCCCGAGAAACGGTGCTCGCCGTAGGTGCGCATCCGGACGACGTCGAGATCGGATGCGGTGGGTTGCTCCTCGCTCACGCTGCCTCAGGCGACAAGATCACCGTGCTGACCCTGAGCCAGGGTGCGCGAGGTGGAGAGCCCTCGCTGAGAGGTCGCGAGTCCCGCCTCGCTGCCGAGATGCTTGGCGCCGACTTGGTCCTATGCGATCTGGAAGACACGGCGATGGAGGCTGGGCAAGCAACGATTGATCCGATCGCCGACGCGATTGCTACGACGGGCGCGACGATCGTCTACACGCACACCAATCAGGACGTGCACCAGGACCACCGGGCGGTGCATCGCGCCACGCTTGTCGCGGCCCGCGAGGTGTCACGCGTCTTCGCCTATCAAGCCCCCTCCACCTCGGTTGAATTCGCCCCAACGCGCTTCATGGACATCGAGCAGTATCTGGACGCGAAGATCGCGCTCATCGACTGCTATTCGACCCAGGCGGATCGCCCGTACCTTGAGCATGACCTGCTGCGCGCGACCGCCCGCTACTGGGCGCGTTTCGCACGCAACACGCGCTACGTCGAGCCTCTCGAAGTGCTTAGGGAGGCGACGTCGCGGCCCGCCAGCCTCGCCGGCCAAGGAGACCTGGTTCGTGCCTGAGCCGTCCCCGCGAATCCTCGTGACCGGCGCCGGGGGCCCTGCGGCTCTTGGCCTGATGCGGTCCCTCGAGGCGAGCGACATCGACATCTACGCGGCGGACATCGACCCGTTTGCGCAAGGGCTCTACCACGTCCCGGCGGAAAGGCGGCTGATCCTTCCCAGGGGCGACGATCCCGACTTTGCGTACCGGCTTCGAGTTGAATGCCTCGCGAGGAAGATCTCCCTTCTGGTGCCCACGGTCGAGGTTGAATTGGCCGCGCTCGCCGGGTCGCGCCAGGCATTCCGCCGCGATGGCGTCGAGCTCATGGCGCCTGGCGTGGAGGCGCTGAGAAGGTGCCTCGACAAGTGGAGGCTCTTCGAGTCGCTGGATGGTCATGAGTACCTTCCGCGGACCCGTCTCCTCGATTCGCGCTTCGATCCTTGGGGCTGGCAGTTCCCGACCTTCGTCAAGCCCCGGAGAGGCAGTGGTTCGACC
>JAOTZF010000233.1 GCA_029861485.1 Thermoleophilia bacterium
CGCTGGTCGTCGTCGGGGAAGGGCAGGCTCGGCCCGTGGTCTCGGTGCTCGAGGAGCGCCTCAGCCGCGCCGGCACGCCGGTGGTCTCTCTCTCGACGCTCGGCGCCGCAGAGCGAGCGTGGCTCGACGCGATTTCGGCCCGTGCCGGAATCCTGGTGATCGCGGTAGGCCGCGAGACGCGTCTCGGCGATGCCGCACTTGCGGCCGCTCAGTCCGCCGGTGTCCCTGCGGGCGTGCTGGTCGACTCGCCGGTCTCGGCGCTTGCACGGCCCCCGCTCGCCCGGGTCGTGCCGTGCGACTCGCACGGCGCCAACCCGAGCTTGGTGCCCATGGTCGCCGTCGCCCAGGCACTGGCGGACGCTCTGGCGCGTCCGGCCGAGCGTCGCCTGGCGCCTGCCGCCGCCTAGAGACAGCCCGCCGGCCAGCTACAACCAACGGGTACCGGCCTCGGGGTGGAGGTGGCTAGACTTTGGCGCCCGACAGGAGGAGACGCGTGGGCGACGAGAACGGCCGCACCGGAACATTCAGCGTAAAGAGCGGCCTGGCCCAGATGCTCAAGGGCGGGGTGATCATGGACGTCACCACTCCCGACCAGGCCCGTGTGGCCGAGGAGGCGGGCGCCTGCGCGGTAATGGCGCTCGAGCGCATTCCGGCCGATATCCGGGTCGCCGGCGGCGTCGCGCGCATGAGCGACCCGGAGATGATCACGGGCATTCAAGAGGCCGTCTCGGTTCCGGTCATGGCCAAGTGCCGGATCGGGCACTTCGTCGAGGCCCAGGTCCTGCAGTCGCTCGATATCGACTACGTCGATGAGAGCGAGGTGCTGACGCCCGCCGACGAGGCGAACCACATCGACAAGCGTGGATTCACGGTGCCGTTCGTCTGCGGCGCGACGGACCTCGGCGAGGCGCTGCGGCGCATCGGGGAGGGCGCGGCGATGATCCGGACCAAGGGCGAGGCGGGTACCGGCAACGTCGTCGAGGCCGTCCGCCATATGCGAAGCATCCGCGGCGGCATCGCTCGGGTGGGGTCCCTCGCGCCCGAGGAGATCTACGCGACGGCCAAGGAGTTTCGGGCGCCCCTGGAGCTCGTCGAGCAGGTGGCCCGTGACAAGGCGCTGCCCGTCGTCAACTTCTCCGCCGGCGGAATCGCGACCCCGGCCGATGCCGCACTGTTGATGCAACTCGGCGCCGACGGGGTGTTCGTCGGTAGCGGCATCTTCAAGAGCGAGGATCCGCCCAGCCGGGCACGTGCCATCGTCGAGGCCACGACCCACTTCCAGGATCCTGACGTCGTAGCGCGCGTCTCGCGGGGCCTCAAGGACGCCATGCCAGGACTCGACATCGGCCCGCTCGCCGAGTCGGAGCTGCTCCAGACGCGGGGGTGGTGAGCTCCACGCGATTCCCCGGGCGCCCCGTCGTGGGCGTGCTGGCGGTTCAAGGTGCATTCCGCGAGCACATCGCGTCGCTCTCCCGGGTTGGCGCGAGCGGACGCGAGGTTCGCGCCGCGCGGGATCTGGAAGGGGTCGACGGTCTTGTCATCCCGGGCGGAGAGAGCACCACGCTCCGGCTCGTCGGGGGGGACTCCGGCCTTCTCGACACGGTCCGGCGCCTGAGGGAGGAGGGCTTGCCGATGCTCGGTACCTGCGCCGGCATGATCCTGCTCGCCGACCGGCTCGCAGACGGGTCGCCGTCGATGATCGGGGGGCTGGATATCGAGGTGCGGCGTAACGCCTATGGGCGGCAGCAGGCCTCTTTCGAATGCGATCTCGACGTGCCGGCCATCGGCGGTGGGCGCTTGCGCGCCATCTTCATCCGCGCACCATGGGTCGAGTCGCTCGGCCCGGGGGTTGAGATGCTCGCCGAGCACGATGGGCGGGCTGTCGCCGTCCGCCAGGACAGCCTGCTCGCGACGTCGTTCCATCCTGAGTTGACCGACGATCCGCGCGTTCACGCCCTGTTCCTCGATACGCTGAGGGGCAACGCGATGCCGCAGCGGCGATACGAGGGGGGAACCGGTGTCCGGACACAGTAAATGGTCGA
>JAOTZF010000234.1 GCA_029861485.1 Thermoleophilia bacterium
GGGTCATCTTCGGCGGCATCGTGCTGTTCACGATTGGCTCCCTCAACGTGATCCAGGGGCTCGTCGCTCTGTTCAAGGACGACGTCAACGTCATCACCGAGGCGGGGCTGATCGTCAGCACCAACTTCACCGCCTGGGGCATCGGGCTGATCATCTGGGGCGGCGTGATGATCCTGGCCGGGCTCGGGCTCTCTTCGGGCAAGGAGTGGGCCCGCTGGTCCGCGATCATCGTCGTGGTGATCAACCTGATCGGCCAGTTCGCCTACTTCCCGGCCTTCCCCCTCTGGTCGCTGATCGTGATCGGGCTCGACGCGGCTGTGCTGTTCGCGCTGACCGCGCGCTGGCAGGAGGCCAGGAGGGGCTGCAGGAATAGGAAGAGCAGGGCTGGCCGAGTCCTCGACGGCCTCACAACAACGACCGGGCCGGCGCTGTCCGAGCCGGCCTCGCTCGTCGCAGACGTTTGGGCCGCGCATCGCGGGCGGGGTGCACAGGCGGCCGGTGCGCTTTGCGCGGGCGGTGCAGCTCGGGGCGTCCGCGATAGACGCGGGGTGAGGCAACCGGGGGGTCGGCCAGGGACGGGCCCGATGCCCCGCGGCCCGCTTGTGTCGGCGCCTCGCGTGTGCTCGGGCACTGCCGACGATGTGGCCGGCGCGGGCCACGAGCAGCCGCCTGAGAGGCTGCGCCGCACCGTTCGCAACCACCGATTCCGGAGGAGGAACCATGGACGAGGAAACGACCGCTAACGGGACCGAGACCACCACCGAGGTGGCCATCCAGTGCAACAACCAGGGGCCGCTCTGTGACGCGCTCGCTGAGTGGACGGGCAATCAAGCCCTCGCCGAGAGTTTCTCCTGGATTCTCGGCACCCCGGTCAAGATCGCCATCATCGTGGTGGCAGCACTGATCCTGAACCGGATCATGCGCAAGCTGATCCGCAAGTCGATGCTCAAGCTCGGAAAGGCGACCTCCGAACACGGCGAGGTCGTGGTGAGCGAGCGCTCCGTCGAGCGAGCCGAGGAGCGCGCCTCGACGATCGGGTCGCTTCTCCGCAGCGCCTCGACCGCGGTGATCTGGGGCGTCGCCTTCGTCATGATCCTTGAGGCGATGGGGGTCGGCATCATCGCGATCATCGCCTCGGCGGGGATCCTCGGGCTCGCCATCGGCTTCGGCGCCCAGTCGGTCGTCGAGGACCTGCTGCGCGGCCTCTTCATGCTGGCCGAGGACCAGTTCAGCGTCGGCGACCGGATCGACGTCGGCGAGGTCAACGGCGTCGTCGAGAGGGTCACGCTACGGACCGCCGTGATCCGGGCGCCCGACGGCACCGTCTGGCACATCCCGAACAGCGAGATCGACCGGGTCGCCAACGAGAATCAGATCTCGTCCCGCGCGAGCGTCGAAGTGGGGGTCGCCTACGGGGTCGATACCCAGGAGGCGATGGCCGTCATCCAGCGGGCCGCCACCGATGCGGCCAACGAGGACGACTGGAGCGAGCTCGTCGCAAGCCCACCCGAGGTGCAGGGCGTTCAGGAGCTGGGCGACGACAGCGTGCAGATCCGCGTCGTCGTCTGGGTGAACGCCGGTGAGCGACGGAAGTTCGAGCGCCACCTGCGCCTGCGGCTGAAAGAGGCCCTCGACTCGGCGGAGATCGAGATGCCGAACCGTCAGCTCGACGTGTTCCTACGCGGCCAGACCGAGGCCGCGTAGGGAGGGGCCTCGTGGAGAGCGACCTCGAGCGCCACGATCGCGCGGCCGCCGCCGATCCTCGACGCGAACAGATGGGCAACAAACGGCACCGATGTCGCACACGGCAGCTCCGTGAGCAGCTCTGTCGCCGACTCGACCCGATCGTCCACGGCGCCGAAGAACGCCGTCATGATGTTGGCTCCGTAGACGGCGTTCGTCAGCGCCTCGGCGTGTTGGTGCCCCCCCGGACCCTCTCGCCCGAGAAGAGCAGAAGCCCCGAAGCCCCGAGCTGGGTGGTCGTTCGCTACGGCTATCGATGGAGCCCCCCCGGAATGCGCCCGAGGGGGCCCGTCCGGGC
>JAOTZF010000085.1 GCA_029861485.1 Thermoleophilia bacterium
AGGTCGTGCTGGGCTCCGGCGACCTCAACGAGACCCTGGACCAGCTCGACCTGCTGAAGCGCGCGGGAGAGCAGGACCGCGAGGTGCTGGCGTCGGTGAAGGAGACTCGCTCGCAGCTGGCCGATTCGCGCGGCGCCCTGCTGACGTTGAGGGAGGAAGCTGCCGATCAGGAGAGCGAGGCGCGACAAAGGCGCCAGGCTCTCGAGCGCTTGCTCGGCGAGCGGCGGGTGATCCTGGAGGGGGCTCGGCGGGCCCTCGCCGGCGCTCAGGCGGCGCAGGCGGAGCGACTCGCCGCGGCCCAAGCGCGGCAGGAGCAGATCATTCGTGATCGCGCCGAGCCGTCATCGTCGGGGTCGACGACCAACACCGCCAACAGCCCCGCACCGGCCGCGTCGTCGCCCTCGGAGCACCTGGCTCGGATCGCGCAGTGCGAGTCGGGAGGCAACCCGCGCGCCGTCTCGCCGAATGGCCTCTACCGGGGCAAGTATCAGTTCCATCCGGACACTTGGCAGTCCCTCGGCGGAACTGGCGATCCCGCCGCCGCCTCGGAAGCGGAGCAGGACCGAATCGCCGCGGTGCTGTACGCGCGACAGGGAGCCGGACCGTGGCCGATCTGCGGTAGCTAGCAGACCGGCGCCACCAAGGGTCACTCGACCCTCGGCCCAGCTCGAATTACCTCTTGACTGGCCGTCCGAAAAGGCGGATATTCTGCGACTGCAAGATTCGGCGCTGAAAAGTAACGGGGGGCGGCGTTCCGCGGTGGGCACGAGGCGGCCCAGCCACGGAGGCTGACGGGTGCTTAGCGGGCCGGGCACGAGAGTTCCGGCATGCCGGGCAGAGCGGTGCGCCCGGGTATCTGGAGCGCCATGACACGAATGAATACCGGATTGAGACCGGAGGCAGATGACAACGAGAACGCTGTCGCAACTCACCGGGCTCACCCGCGAGGGCGAGCTTCGCGAGGCAATCGCACGAGGCCAGGAGCACGGGTTCCTCGGACTGGAGGAGATCGCTGAGCTCCTCGACGGTCTGGGCCTGGATGCCGCCGCTGCGGAGTCGGTGTACCAGCACTTCGAGGAAGCCGGCATCGAGCTCCTCGAGCAGGCGGACGCCGACCAGCGCGTGGCGGAGCTGGCCGAGAAGGCCGAGCGCCCCACCCGTCCGCCCACGAGCCAAGTCGTCGAGCAGACGACCGACGCTCTGCAGCTGTTCCTGAAGGACATCGGCCGCGTTCCGCTTCTGACCGCCGCGGATGAGGTTCGCCTTGCTCGCCGCATCGAGGCGGGTGACCAGCTCGCCAAGCGCCAGATGGTGGAGGCCAACCTCCGGCTCGTAGTGTCGATCGCGAAGGGCTACCGCGGTCGCGGTCTCCCCTTTCTCGACCTCATCCAGGAAGGCACCCTCGGACTGGTGCGCGCGGTCGAGAAGTTCGACTGGCGCCGCGGATTCAAGTTCTCCACATACGCCACCTGGTGGATCCGTCAGGCCGTGACCCGGGCGCTGGCCGACAAGGGCCGGACCATCCGGATCCCGGTGCACGTCGTCGAGAAGCTCAACCAGATCAGCCGCGCCGAGCGCATGCTGATCGGGCAGCTCGGCCGTGAGCCCACGGTCGAGGAGATCGGTGACGCCGCCGGCTTGCCGTCGAGCGAGGTCGAGGAGATCTTGCGCAGCGCACAGCCGACGGTCTCCTTGGAGAAGCCGGTGGGCGAAGAGGAGGAGTCCGAGCTCGGTCGCTTCCTCGCCGACAAGACCACGGTCGCGCCCGACAACGCCGCGGAGACTACCCTTCGCGAGGAGGCGCTGACCGACCTTCTGGATCAGCTCTCATACCGCGAGCGCCGCGTCCTCGAGCTTCGCTATGGCCTGCGCGGGGAGAAGCCCCGGACGCTGGATGAGCTCGGCCGGATGTTCAACGTCACACGTGAGCGCATTCGACAGGTCGAGAGCCAGTCGCTCCAGAAGCTGAACTCCATGTCGGAGGCCGGCCGCCTCGGCTAAGGCCGCGTTCGCCCCGGGCGTGGCTCAATTCATCGAAGGGTCATCGGGCATGCGCGCCAAGAGCGCGTACTGCCCACCCTTTCGCTCCAGCACCGCCGACCACAGATCCTCGGCGGTGTCGGCGAACACGTCCGAGGTGGCGGGGGTGGCGTCGATCCACGCGTCCTGCTCGAGCTCCGACTCGAGCTGGCCAGCACCCCACCCGGCGTAACCGCCGAAGACCCGTACCGAGAGCAGGCTCCGGGCCAGGTTGTCGAAGTCTGCGTCGGGATCGATGACCCCGACAGCTCCGAAGGCGATCTGGATGCCATCGCTGTCGCTGAACTCGCCAAGCATGATCACCGCCTCGGGGCTCACCGGGCCGCCCTTGTAGACCACGCCCTCGAGCGGTAGAGCGCTGGTGAGATCGTCGGGAAGCACCTCATGTACCTCGAGCTCAGTCGGCCGGTTGAGAATCACCCCGAGCGCGCCCTCGTCGGAGTGCTCCAGCATCAGCACCACCGCGCGGAAGAAGTTGGCGTCCCCGAGTTGCGGCGTTGCGACGAGCAGCCGCCCGGCCCGGTAGCGCGGTGTATCGGGCTCCATCATCGTGATCTGGGCTCAGGCCGCGGCCCGGGGTCGCGACGGGCGCGCACGAGCGCGCTGCGGGTCACCCGAGTCGCTGTTGGCGCTTGCGCCCGAGCCGGGTGTTGTAGATCGCGCCTCCGACGACGAAGACCAGGGAGACCGCAAGCAACAGAAAGAAGATCTCGAGGTGATTCGGGAGGGGCTCCTCGATGTCCTCGAGGGCGAAACCCGCGCAGAACCACGCCAAAGCGACCATCACCAGGGTTCCGGCGGTGCGGAACGGCCATGTGATCGAGAGATCGTCGGGGTAGTTGTCGCTCGCCACGGGCAGCAGCCTCCTGAGTGAGGGGACCTCGGACGCCGGCAAGGCTACCACGGGGTTCTACGGGAACCGGACCATCGAGCGGGCAGGAAAGGCCGTTCGTCAGGCGGCGTCTGTCGGCTCCTCGCGCTCGGAGAGTCGTCGCGACGCGCGGCGCTCCCTGGCGTCTACCGCGAACTCACCCGTGCCCCGCCGGAACAGCTGGGCCGGGCGGCCCGGGCCGCTTGCGCGCGTGCGTCCCACTGCCGCTATCGCCCCGGAGGAGACGATGTCGCGGCGGAAGTTGCGGGGGTCCAACTCCGCGCCGAGCGCGTGCTCGAAGACGCTCTGGACCTCCGCGAGCGTGAACCGCTCGGGCAGCATCGCGAACGGAGCGCTGGAGTAGCTGGCCTTGGCTCGCAGCCGCTCGAGGCCGGCGGCCACCACCAAACCGTGCGGGGGCGTGAGGCCTGGCAGGTCATCGACGCCGAGCCAGGACACCTCGACCGCGTCTCCGCCCGGGGTGAGCGCGTGCCGCTGCGGCGGCACGAGCGCGAGGTAGGCGATGGTGACGCGATCGTCGCCCGGGCCGTCGAAGGTGTAGAGCTGCTCCGCGGTGGGGCTTCGCACGCCGGTCTGCTCGGCGAGTGCCGCGCGCGCGGCCTCCTCGATGGACATGCCCTTTGGCGCCGCGGCACCGGGGAGCGTCCAGACGGTGCCGGGGTTCCGCACGAGCAAGACCTCGAGCCTTGAGCGAACCGTCAGCGTCACGACGGCGGTTGCAGCCGACTTCATGCGGTCTGCCGGTCTACGCCTGCTCCGCGGCTTTCTTCATCTCGTGGCGGGCCCACCCCAGAACCCCCATGGCGTTGTTGCGTTCCCAGCCGAGGACTCTCCAGAGGACGGCAGCTTGCTCATCCCCCACGTTCGAGCTGAGCGGTAGCGCCTCCTCGAGGGCAAATGCCATGTCCGCGTGCTCGGCGCCCCCCTGGGCGGCGGCCATACCGGCGTCCGCGTAGATCTGGGCCTGCTCGTCCGAGCGCGCGAGGTCCGCCTCGAGGTCGTCCACCGCCCCGATGTGCGCCAGGCAGAGCGTCTCGATACCGAGCGACGAGATCCGCGCCAGGGACGCACGAATCGCCGCGATGTCCACTCGTGGCGGCGGATATGCCGGGAACAGCCCGCTGCCCGCCAGACGCGAGCCGACGGCGTCACCCGCGATCAGGGTTCCCGTCCCCTCGTCGAGCACGACGGAGTGATGAGGGGCGTGCCCGGGGGTATCGAGCAGCTTCAGGCTTCGGCCCGGCCCGATCGGCACCTCGTGGCCATCCTCGGCGGCGACGACCCGGTCCTCGTGTATGGGCTGCAAGCCACCGTAGAGGCTGAAGAACGGTCCGTAGATCTCCTCCGTGCCCGCGACAAGCCGATCGGGCTCCACGAGGTGCGGCGCACCGCGCCGGTGGGTTACGACGGTTGCCTTCGGATACCGCTCGGCGAGCACTCCGGCGGCCCCGCAGTGGTCCAGGTGGACGTGGGTGAGCACGATCCACGCGAGATCGTCGGGGCCGATGCCGGCCTTCGCGAGCTCCGCGTCGACTGCATCGGCCGAGGTTTCCGCACCGGTGTCGACGATCGCCGGCTGATCTCCCGTGAAGACGTAGGCACCGGTGATGCCCGGGCGGCCACCGAGCATGGTGTCGATCATGAAGACGTCGCTGTGAATCTGCTCCATACGGAGATTTTCGCACAGGGGGAGCGCGCCCGTGGCGCTGAGTAGCATGCCTCGGATGCGTCGCCTCGCCCATGGAATCGCGCGCGCGGCGGGAGTAGCCTCCCGCAGCCTCGGCCGTGGGGGCGGTACGAGCGTCCCCGGGGCCGTGCTCCTGCGCATGCGCCCGCAGGCCATTTCCGAGCTCGCGGCCGATCTGAGCGACGGCTCGGCGTGCATCTCGGCGACCAACGGCAAGACGACGACGGCGCGCCTGCTGGCCGCCTGCCTGGACCGCAACGGCACGAGGGTGCTCGCGAACACTGCCGGCGCCAACCTCGGCTCGGGCATCGCCACCGTGCTGCTCGCCCGCTCCGACGAGCAGTTCGGCCTGTTCGAGGTCGACGAGGCCGCGCTTCCGGACGTCGCCCTGGCGCTCGAGCCGCGGGTGCTCGTGCTCATGAACCTCTTTCGCGACCAGCTGGATCGATACGGCGAGCTGGAGACGATCGCCGACCTCTGGGCGAGCCTCATGCGGGAGCTCCCGGCCGAGACGACTCTGGTCGTGAACGCCGATGACCCCGCACTTGCGGACCTCCCGGCGGGCGAGCGCCGGGTCCTCTGGTTCGGTCTCGAGGACACGCGTCACGCGCTCGAGGTCCTCCCCCACGCCGCCGACTCTCGCCGATGCCGTCGGTGTGGCTCGGGGCTCGCTTACGACGCCCCCCTGCTTGGACACCTGGGCCACTGGCGCTGCGACAGCTGCGATCTGGCACGGCCCCGACCCGCGGTGGCCGCCTCGCGGGTCGAGCTGGACGGCGTGCTCGGGCAGGACATCGTGATCGACACCCCCCGAGGCGCGGTGCGAAGCCGGCTTTCCCTGCCGGGGCTCCACAACGCCTACAACGCCACTGCAGCCGCAGCAGCGGCCATTGCCCTGGATGTCGCGCCGCAGGTCATCTCCCCGGCCTTGAGCGCCACCGCGCCGGCCTTCGGCCGGGCCGAGCGGGTTCGCCTCGAGACGCAGGACGTGCTGATCCTGCTGGCCAAGAACCCTGCCGGTGTGAATCAGAACGTTCGCACCCTGTTGCTGGAAGAGGGGCCGCTCGACGTCATGATCGCGCTGAACGACCGCACCGCCGACGGTCAGGACGTCAGTTGGATCTGGGATGTGGACTACGAACCGCTCATCCCGCGCCTGCGTTCGCTCACGCTCACCGGCGAGCGCGCCTACGACCTCGGGTTGAGGTTCCGGTACGCCGACGCCCCGGGTGAGCTGATCTATGCCCAACCGGATCTGCCCCTGGCGCTGGACCGCGCGACGCGCGAGGCGTTGAAGGGCGGAACGCTCTTCGCGCTGCCCAGCTACACGGCCATGCTCGACCTGCGCGAAGAGCTGGTGAGACGAGGGGTTGCAACGGAGTTCTGGCGCGATGGATGACGCCGCCTACGCCGAGCGCTTCGCCATCGAGCACGCGCACTACGAGTGCGATCTGGAGTTCTGGATCGCTACCGCCACTCGATGCGGGAGCCCCGTCCTCGACATCGGCTGCGCGGTAGGGCGCGTGAGCTTGGCGCTCGCACGCGCCGGCTTCGACGTGTGGGCGATCGACCGATCCCCCGCCATGCTGATCGTGCTCTCATCGCGCGCCGAGAGGCTCGGACTCGCGGATCGCATCTCGGTTCACGCCGCGGACATGCGCCGGCTGGAGCTCGGACGCCGCTTTCCGCTTGCGATCATCCCGATGAACACTTTCCAGCTGATGCATGAGCGCGCCGACCAGGTGGACGCGCTGGTGGCCGTTCACCGTCACCTCGAGAGCGACGGTGAGCTGCTTCTCGAGGTGGCCAACCCGGACTTCTCGGCAATCGAGCGCTCGGTCGGCGCGCTCGTGCCCGCGGGGACCCACCGCGACGAGGAGCGCGAGGTCCTGATGCTGCACTCCAGCCGATATGACTCGGTGGACCTCGAGCGTCGCCGGGCGACGTTCACCCTGCGTATCGACGAGCGGGCGGATGATGGCTCCAGCGCCGTGTTCGTGCGCGAGTTCGACGTACGGCTCTTCTCACCTGCCGAGCTGCGCGCGCTGCTCGAGGAGACCGGCTTCGAGGTGCTCGACGTCTATGGAGACTTCGATCGCACTCCGCTCACCGAGGCCGCCGACCGTCAGCTCTTGCGCTGTCGACCCGCGCCATGAAGCTGCGCATCTGCCACCTCTATCCCCGCGAGCTCAATATCTACGCGGACCGGGGCAACATCGCGGTGTTCCGTCGGCGGAGCGCCTGGCGCGGGATCGACTGCGAGGTCTCCGAGGCGGGCCTCGGAGACTCGATCGACCCGGATGCCCACGACCTCTTCTACCTGGGTGGTGGACAGGATCGGGATCAGGCGCTCGTCGCTCCCGATCTCGTGGCGACGAAGGGCGACGCGCTGCATCGGGCGGCCGGCTCGGGTGCTGTGGTACTTGCCGTATGTGGCGGCTACCAGCTGGCGGGGCATTGCTACACGGCGAGCGATGGCAGCACCCTGGCCGGCATTGGGTTGCTCGATGTGGACACGGTGGCCGGGGCGGACCGCTTGATCGGAGACCTCGCGCTCGAGGTCGAGCTGGATGGGGAGTCACGGCGCGTCGTCGGCTATGAGAACCACGCCGGCCGCACCCGCCTCGGGCCCGGTGCTCGCCCGCTCGGCCGGGTCATCGCGGGCGCCGGGAACGACGGAGAGTCGGGATTCGAGGGTGCGAGGCGGGACCGGGTCGTCGGCACCTACCTCCACGGGCCGCTTCTGCCGAAGAATCCCTGGCTGGCCGACCGCTTGATCTCATGGGCGCTCCGGCGGCGCACCGGTCGCGATCCGGAGCTGGAACCCCTGCTGGACGACCTGGAGGCAAAAGCGCGCCAGGTCGCGGTCGGCCGAGCGGGTCGCCGCTCGGGCTAGCGCCCGCTCGAGCCGAAGCCGCCGACCTCACGGTCGTCGGGTCCGGGTGGCAGCTCTT
>JAOTZF010000086.1 GCA_029861485.1 Thermoleophilia bacterium
GGCCTTTGCGACCTCCTCCGGGCCCCCGACGGTCTCGGTGATCGCCTTGGCGAGCGAGCCCGTTCCGGCAAGCGCGGTGGCGTCGGCGAGCCGGTCGGCGGCCATGAGGCCGGTTGCCCCAATGACCTCGGCCACGAGTGCCGGGTTCGGGATCGGGAGATGCGGGGCGCCGCCATCGGAAGAGCTCTCTCCGTTCGCATCGTGCCCATTGGAGCCGTTGGCGCCGTTGCCGTTCGCCGACGCGGACAGGCTCGCTGCGCCCGGGGGGGACGTGCGTTCCGGCACCGAGCTCCGATCGCCATCTTCCGGGGACTCCGGCTCGGAATCCAGGTCGGCCGACGGGTCGTCCTCGGCGGCCGCAAGCTCCGGGTGATCGCGGACGCCCGCTATGACGGGATCGGGGGCGCGGTCGTCCGCGATGCCGTCGCCGGGCACCACGAAACGTGCGCCACCCGTCGGGAGGGGGTCGGAGCTGACCGGCTCGATGCTCTCGGGTTCGGAGTCGGCCATCGTCGGCGGTTCGGGCCCGCCGGCCTCGATCACGATCTCGACGCCGTCGATGCCGTCGCTGATCGGGTCATCAAGCTCAGGGCTACGGGGCTCATCCGGCTCGGCCCAGAGGATCTCGTTCCGCTGCTCCTCGGGCGCGCTGATGTGCGCGGCGAAAGGGTCGTGCGCGACGCTACGAACCACGCGGAGCTCTTGGGCGTCGTCGCCGCCGCGCCGCTCGTGATTCATGACCAGGTTCCCGTGTACACGTCGAGCAACTCAGGGCCCGCGAAGAGGCCGACGACCGCGCCAAGGGCCAGGAAGGGCCCGAGAGGAACGGCAACCTTGCGGCCGGCGGATCCGTGCCGCGCGATGACGGCTACGCCGAGCAGACCCGCGGCGACCACGCCGACCATCATGGCCACCACCACCGAGAAGCCGAGCGCCGCGCCGAGCACCAGTGCGAGCTTGACGTCGCCCATGCCCATACCGGCCGGGTACGCCAGGGCGAAGGCCAGTAGGAAGCCCGCCGCCCCGAGCGCGGCAAGGGTCCACTCCAGCACCCTGTCGGGCTGCAGCACGATCTGACCCGCGTACACCACACCGAACAGCGGCAGCACGATGCGGTTCGGCAAGATGTGGTACTCGATGTCGATCGCCGCGAGTGCAATGAGCGCGGCCACGAACACGGCATAGAGGGCCGCTTGAGGTGTGAAACCGAAGCGCAGCACGACCGCAGAGATGAGCGCAGCGGCGATCGCCTCCAAGGCTGGGTAGCGCCAGCTGACTGCCGCGCCGCACCTTCTGCAGCGGCCGCGCAGCGCGAGCCACGACAGGATCGGCACGTTGTCGTACCAGGCGATCGCCTGTTCGCAGCTCATGCAATGAGAGCCTGGGCGCGTTAGCGACTCGCCGCGCGGCAGCCGCGCGGCAACGACGTTGAGGAAGCTCCCGATCGCGAGTGCGAACGGGAGCGCGAGCACAGCTGCGAACCAGTTCATCGTCTCCATTATCGGCGCCGTAGCTGCCGATCTTGAAGGCGAGTGGACCTGGTCAGCCCGTCTGCTCCAAGAGCTCGATCTTCCAGTCGGCCGCGTTGCTTGGATCGCCGACGAGGACCCCTGGGATCAGCGACTGCAACTCCGGCCACGAGAAGAACGTCGGCCATCCGCCGCCCTGGTCCTCATCGTCCTCTTGGATGCGGATCTCGTCGCAGATCATCGGTCCGCTGACGTAGATGTCCTGGTGGATGAGGCAGAACTCTTCCGCGTAGACCACGCCCTGGAAGGCCGCGGGGGCGAGGTTGCCCCCCTGGTCGTACTCGGACCAGCCTTGGGAGATGAGGATCATCATGTTCTGCTCGGGATCCCAGTTGTCCATGTCGTTGCGGCAGTTGCGCGAGCCGTCTCCTCCCGCACAGACAAGCTCGTCGAACTCGAGGTCGTCGCCCGCGTAGATCGTGGCGCGCCCCTGGTAGTTGACGAGATCGCCGTCATCGTCGAAGCGCATGTCGCCGTCGATGAAGATCGTGCCGTGGATGGTGAGGATGTTCGAGTTGTGGTTCCAGGAGATCTCCCCCACCGTCTCGCCGTCCTCGACGACCTTGCAGCTGTAGCTGGAGTTCTTCGGGGTGATCTCGCCGCTGCCGCTGCGGCTGCCGTTCATCACGCCGTCGTTGTCGAAGCCACCGGGGAAGGAGCCGGTGGTGCAGTTGTGGTTCGGCCCCGGCTTGGCGTTGTCGTACCAGTACTGGTGGTCGACCTGGGGTTTGAAGAGACTGCTCGGGGAGGGGGAGAACTCCTCGGTGAAGACGCCGTCGTTCTCGCCACACGGAGTGGTGGCCGGGCTGGTCTTGAACTTGCACTTGCCTGCGACCGCTACGAGCTGCACGCGGTCGATGGCTTGGTTGTCGCCGATCTTCGACTGCGCGTGATTGATGAAGATGTCGTCGCCCGTCCGGACCGTGACCGGGTTTCCTGTCGTCGACTTCTTGATGCTGCCCAGGTTGTTGAGGCAGATGTCGCCACGGCTGGTTACCGAGGTGGGGATCTCCACGGTGTCGATCGTCAGACACTTGTCGGTGCGATTGTGGAAGAGGCGATCCCAATCGGCCGGGTCGGCTCCGGGAACGAGTGCCGTCACCTTCACCTTCTGGGTCAGGGTGCGCTGGATGTCCGACGCGCTCGGGCCGGTCGGGTTGTCGACGGTGCTCGTGGACGTGATCGTCCAGATCGTGCTCCCATCGCCGGCGGTCGACTTCGTGCCGCTGTAGGTCACGTCACCGCTCTCGAGGCTCACGGTCGAGGGGCTGGAGAGCAGAGCGGAGTCGGTGGGGTCCGATGCGTCGCCGATCACCGACAGACCCTCCGCGACCCCGGCCTCGGAAAGCGAGAATGCGGCGTTGTCGGCGTTGGAGTAGTCGGCGCTACGAGAGTTCGAGCCGGCATAGAAGACGGCCGCGGCGCCGGCAATGGACAGGACGCCAAGGATGCCGATGGCCATGACCAGCGAGATTCCGTCCTCGTTGGTCAGTTTGCGAGCGAGACGAGTAAGGAACGCGTTCATGAGGTCACCCTTTGAGAGTTTCGAAGGACGACTACATCGATGAGTCGCCATTCAGTGTGCGTCTTGCCCGGCTCGAGGTTCACCGGCAAATCCACCTGCAGACGACCCAATTCAGTGGTCGTCGGAGCGGTGTAGTTGAAGACGCTTCCGTTGGTCAGGAAGTCCGCCACCTCGATGTTGGCGCGCAGCAGGCGGAAGCGGTTCGCCGAGACGGCTTCGGTGCGGTACTCCACTGAGGGAGCGCCCCCGGAGCAGCCGGACGGCAGGGTCAAGGTGACCGTGGTGCCGGCCTCGACGATGGCGTTTGCGCAGTGCACGTCGCGACGGAGCTTGTCGGCGGCCACGCGGGCCGCGCTCTGTGCATCGACGCTGTCCATGGCCACCTTCTGTGCGACCAATCCCGACACGAAGACCGCGACGAGGGTGCCCACGACGATCGAGAGAATCGCCATCACCGTCACCAGCTCGGTCAGCGTGAACCCGCGCTGACCGCGCAGGCGCTTGATCAACGCAGACATGAGATGGGTCACGATGAGCCTCCCGTGGTAAACGCGATGACGTCCTCGCCTTCGACCTCGAAGACCTTGGGCTGGGGTGCCGGCGCGTCGATCAGCTCCCGCGGGTCACGCGACTGCGCCGCGAAGTGCACGTGGGCGGGCCCCGACGACCACTCCGCCACGACCCCGATCTGCTGACCCGCCTCAAGGGCCTGACCGGGCGTCACGCTGACGTCGCCCAAGTGGGCGTAGAAGTACTGGCCGGAAGCCGTCGCGATGGTCACCGACTGTCCGTAGACCCGCTTGCCCGTGGCGGTCACGAGAGTGCCCTCGAGAGGATCGCGGCCGCTGACCTTGACGACCTGGCCGGCGCCGACCGCAATCGCCGGACTACCCGGTTCCGCGGCGATGTCGATGGCGTTGCGCGACTGCCAGTCCGCCTGGGAGTGGGTGCCCACGCCGGGCGTGCCGATGATGCGCGGCCGCTGGCCGTAGAGCTCGACGGGGAGGCCGGAGCTCGGGAAGACCTCGGGCGGGCCGGTCAGCTCGACCAGACGCCGGCCAAGACGCGCATGCGCCCGACGACGGGCCTCGCGCAGCTCGCCGGCCGCGTCCGACGCTTCCTTGGTGAGCAGATCAAGCCGATTCAGCTCCGTGTCGATCGTCGCGAAGTTCTGGTTCGTCTCGCCTGTCGCGGCCGCAGCGGCCTGCTCGACCAGCGCGACGCGCCGTGCGCGAAGGGCGTCGAGGTCCTGCTCAGCGGCCTCCAGGGCGACGGTCGCGTCCTCGAGGTCCTTCTCGGCCTGGATGATCCGCTCGCTGAGGCCCTCGACCTGCCAGAGGTCGCCCGAGGGGTTCGAGACCACCGGCGCCGG
Organism: Thermoleophilia bacterium; assembly: GCA_029861485.1. Lineage (GTDB taxonomy): Bacteria > Actinomycetota > Thermoleophilia > Miltoncostaeales > Miltoncostaeaceae > CAMYIK01. The sequence continues at coordinate 4,427 of JAOTZF010000086.1, forward strand.
CAGCACGCCGAAGTCGCCGCCGCCGAGGCTCTGGGCGAGGGACATAACCTTGTCGACATAGGAGTTCGAGTGGTTGTAGGCGAAGACCGCTCGCCTCAAGTCCTCGTGGGCGTCTGCAGCGGCGAGATAGCGAGCGGCGCTGTAGACCGCGTCCTCCGGGTCCCAGGGGTCGGCGAGACCGTCGCCGTCGCCATCCATTCCCCAGCGGTCCCAGGTCGACGGCAGAAACTGCATCCACCCCACCGCCCCGGCGTAGCTCGGGCCCATGTTCTGGCCGAGGTTGGTCTCGACGACGTTGATGGCGCCGAGCACCTGCCACGGCACGCCGTAGGCCGATCCGGCCTCGCGCCAGAGAGCCTCCAGCTCCGCGTGACTGCGCCGCTCGGGAACCGCAGGCGGCGTCGAGATGTTCTCCGGCGCGTTGATCGAGCCCGGCGCATTCGGCACCTCGTACGAGGGTAGCGACACCGGTCCCTGCGCACTGGCGCCCGCGACCGTCAGGCCACCCAGCCCCACGGCAATTCCCGCGAGTAGTCCCGCAAAGCGCATCTACGCGTCCTGCCCGGAGTTGGCCTCGGCGGCGAAGGAGTCGCCGTTCGGCTCGGCCCGGCGCAGCAGCGGCACCTCGGGCTCCGGCGGCTTACCGGGGTCCTCGAGCGCCGTCGGCTCCTGTCGGTTCTCGCGCAGGCGGCGCGCCTTGTCGAGCTTCAGGACGAAGTCGTGCGGCTCGCTCGCCGCCCCAACGGCGGTATGGCGCTCGACGAGACCGTCGAGCACGAGCGTGGTCAGATGGTCGTCGAAGCTCTGCATGCCATGGACCTCGCCCCCGTCGATGACATCGGCGAGCTCCTCGACCTTCAACGGCTCGCGAATCAGGTCCGCGGCGCGCGCGGTATTGACCAGCACCTCGACCGCGGGCACCAGCCCGCCGCCCACCTTCGGCAGCAGTCGCTGGGCGACGGCGCCGCGAAGCACGCCCGCCAGCGTATGGCGCACCGCCTCCTGGCGATCGCCGGGAAAGAACTCGACGAAGCGGTTGACGGTCTCGATGGCGTCCGAGGTGTGCATCGTGGTGAACACGAGGTGGCCCGACTCACCGGCCGACAGAGCGGCCTCGGCCGTCTCGCGATCGCGCAACTCGCCGATCACGATCACGTCCGGGTCCTGGCGCAGCACTCGGCGCAGGGCATGTCCGAAGCTCAGGGTGTCGACGCCGATCTCGCGCTGGGTGATGAACGACTGGCCGTCCTCGTAGACCATCTCGATCGGATCCTCGATGGTCACGATGTGGCAGGCTCGAGAGTGATTGAGCTGGGAGATCATGCCCGCGAGGGTGGTGCTCTTCCCCGAGCCGGTTGCGCCCGAGACGATGATCAAGCCATGCTTGCTGTCGGCAAGGCGCATCACACCCTCGGGGATGCCGAGATCCTCGAGAGGGCGCGGGTCGCTCGGTACCCGTCGGAGAACCATGGAGATTTGTCCACGCTGGCGAAAGGCGCTTACGCGGAAGCGGTTACCGGCCTCGGTCACATAGCCGGTGTCCACCTCTCCGGTGCGCTCGAACTCCTCGCGCCGGGCCGGTGATCCCTCGGTGATCAGCGTCAGCGCGTCGTGCAGTTCACCAGCGGTGAGAGGCGAGCCGCCAAGGGAGAAAATGGTGCCGTCCGAGCGTGCGGAAGGACATGCTCCGTACTTCAGGTGGAGGTCGCTGCCGCCAACCTGGTCGAGCCTGTCGAGAAGGTGATCAAGTTCCATCGCTAACTCATCGGCTTCTGTGACCTCACCCTTGAGAGCGAGGGCCCGGCTGAAGAGGCGGAGAAGTAGGAGAGTTAGGAGTCGGGCAGACCATCGTCGGCGAGGGTCGTTACCTCACCGCGGTAGATGACCCGCTCCAGCGCATCCACCGCGCCTGGAGAGAACTGGAGCCCGGACTCCTTGCGGATCTCCTCCATCGCGTCGTGCTCGCTGCGAAGCGCGGCATAGGTGCGGGCGCTCGTCATGCTGTCCCACGCGTCAGCCAGCGCGAGGATGGCCGCTCCTTCGGGGATCTGATTGCCCGCGAGGCCGTCCGGGTACCCGCGGCCATCCCAGCGTTCGTGGTGGCCCCGGACCCACGCAGCCTGGGCGGGCATCACGATTTTCCCCGCCATCTCGGCGCCGAGCACCGTGTGCTGCTTCACCCGGTCGAACTCCGCCTCGCTGAGCTTTCCGGGCTTGTCGAGGATGGTGTCGGGAATGCAGAGCATGCCGACATCGTGCAGACAGCCGGCATCCCGTATCGCGCCGATCAGGGTCTCACTCCACCCCATCTCCATGGCGATCTCTGCCGCGAGCTCCCCGACGCGCTCTGAGTGGCGCCCTGCGGCGGGGTCGACGGCCTCGAGGGTCCTGAGCAGGGCGGCCACCGGTGCGCGCGACTTGGCGCTGCCAAGCCGGCGACGTGCGTCGGCGGCGGGGCTGCCGCTGGAGTTGACCGGCCCCTCCGGTGAGTAATGGGCGATCGTGCCCCGCCCCATGACCTTGGCCCAGTTCAAAGCCTCCCGGGCGCACCGGACCATCACCTCGGCGTCACTTGCGTAGGCAACGTCGGAGATCCCGATCGACAGGCTCACCTCATGGGCCGTGAGCCGATCGTCCGCCGCAACCGCCGCCACGGCGCGCTGCGCGGCGACGGTCGAGGTGTCCTGGTCTGTGCCGACGAGAATCCACCCGAAGGTCTCGTCGTCGACACGCGCCATCATCTCGCCCCGGCGCACGAGCCCGTCGAGCAGCCGCCCGACGTCGGCCAGCAGACGGTCGGCCGCGAGGGCACCCTGCTCCTCGAAGACCAGGCGAAAACGATCGATCTCGAGGGCGGCGACCGCAAGGCCGGTCCCGGTTCGCATCGCCCGACCCATTTCACGATCGAGTTGCTCGAGGAAGTACTGCCTGTGCGGCAGGCCGGTGAGCGAGTCGGTGGCCCCGGCGACCGTCAGCCGGGCCTGGGACTCCTTGTAGCCGATGATCAGGGAGCCGACCTCGGCGATGATCTCGGCCCGCTCGACGGAGCTTGGCGCGGCCCCGATGCCGCTGCGCCGAGTTAGCACGACCGACCCCCAGCC
>JAOTZF010000235.1 GCA_029861485.1 Thermoleophilia bacterium
GCGGTTCTGCTCGTCGTCGTGGTCGAGGCGTTTTTTGGCACCGCCGGGTTCCAGGCCACGATCGCCGCCGTCTTCGTCTTGCTCGCGGGCCGCTCCGGCGACCTCCGCACGAGGATGCTCCATATGGGCCTCATCACCCTCCTCGGCACGTCCATCGGGCTGTTGGCGTTCATCAGCGGCACCACGGCCTGGCAAGCCGCCGCGGTCTTCGCTGGTGTGACCTACCTGGGCGGGCTCGCAGCCGCCTATGGCAAGGCTGCGGCCGGGGCCGGCATGTTCCTCATCGTGTGGGCCTGGGCCACGCTGTTGGCCTCGTTCCGTGACTCCGATCCTGACCTTGCCGCGCTCGCGTTCCTTCTGGGAGGCGGCGTCGCCATGATCGTAACGGCGGTTCGGGTTCACCGCGGGTGACTCGACGCGTCGGAGGCCGATGAGCCTAAAACCGACCACAGGCCGAGGCTGACCGAGGCGGCCACGTCACCCATCGGCGTCTTCGCCCTGGTGCGCGCCGTGCTCGTCGGTGTGGCGGTGCTCGCTGGCTACTGGCTCTTCTCGCTCGACCCGCTTTGGGCCGGGGTGACAGTGATCATCGTCCTACAGCCCGGAGGGGAGCAGACGGTCATAACGGGCATTCAGCGTGCGGCGGGGTCGGTCCTCGGAGGGGTCGCGACCGTGATCCTCATCGAGAGCGTCTCGCTCTCCGAGGCCGCGCTCGTCACCGGGTTGCTCGTTGCTGCGGCCCTGTGCCTGATGTTCTACAAGGCGAACTATTTTGTCTATGCCATCTTCGTGACCGCGTCGCTCATCTTCTACGAGGTCCTCGCGGTGGACAACGCGTTCGAGGCGGGCGAGGAGCGGATCGCTGCGATCCTCCTCGGCGTTGGCTTGGCCTTGGTGGGCCTGCTGCTGCAGCACTGGATGAAACCGCGGGAGTCACAGCCGGCTTAGCGCGCTCCCTGTCGCGAGAACGGAGGACCGCCGAGTTGGATTGCAGTCCCGGTTCGCGTCGTGGCCCCAGGGGCAATCCTGCCAACCACGGTCAGGAGAGATGGGCACGCCCTGCATGCACGTAGGCAAGGGCGCCACGCTCACCACTCACCCGGCCAGCGGTGACGGGCCCGCACCGGTCGTAAAAGCGTGTGGCGGCCCAGTGCGGGTTGAGTAAAGAACCCTGACCCCACCCGGCGGGCCGATGCCCCATTGGTATCCGTAGGGGTGGATCCCGTCAGCCGGTCATCGTCCTCGACCATGGCGGCACATCCGATCGATGATCGGGCATCACCAACAACTCCGGCGCGCGGGACGCCTCGTGGCCGGCGAGGGGCGCCGCCAAATGGCGGCCGTGCCCCTGGCTCGCATCGCCGAGCGCTGCCTGGCGGTGGGGGTCGTCGTTCTCACGGGGGCGCTGCTCTTCGCGCCCCTGCTCGCTGTGGGGCTCATCGGCAGCTCCTCTCCCGCTCCGGCCAAGGACGCCAACGTCGAGGCGGCCGTGGGCGTCGCGGTGATATTGCGCGCGGCGGCCCACCGCACGGTCACGGCCGCCCTCGGCGGCGTCGTCCATGCGACCTTCGCCACGGCCATCCGGGCGGGCTCCCGTGCGGTGCTCCAGCGGCTGGTCCGCACGACGGTGCTCACCATCGTCGGCGTTCTTGCCGTCGCAACGCCCGCCAGCCTGCGGCCACGTCTGCGCGACTCACGGCGCCGGCTGGAGGTCAACGCTTTCGCCCTCGGCGCGGGCGCGCTCGTCATGGGCGTCTCGTGCGCGGGCGTGCTTCTCGGTCTCGGTCCGGGGCTCGATGGCGTGGCCGGCGAATCCGACGTGCCCCACCTGGCATTGGCCGGCATGCTGGCGGCGCTCCCGCTGCTGGTCTATGCCGGCGCGCATGTGATCTCCTGCCACTACTGGTCGGTGGAGGTCGATTACACGACCTCGATCGACGGACTGCTGCTGCAGGCCTACTTCACCGGCGCCGGCTCGTTTCTGCCCATGGCGACCGACATCGAGTGCGCGGGAAGAGAGG
>JAOTZF010000236.1 GCA_029861485.1 Thermoleophilia bacterium
GTCACGATGAGGTCGTAGCCGAGGTCGTGTAGCTCGGCCGGGGTGTACAGCGGCGTGCGTCCGCCTTCGATCATGTTCGCGACCCGTACGACATCGGGCACCTCCGCGGCCACCCGGCGAAGCTCGTCCTCGCTCCGCGGAGCCTCGACGAAGATCGCGTCGACACCGATCTCGCGGGCGGCGTTGGCGCGCTCGATGGCCTCCTCGAGGGATACGGCCGCGCGGGCATCCGTTCGCGCGACGAGGAAGAGATCGACCCCTTGCTCGCGCAGGTCGACGATGGCCTGGAGCTTCGCCAGCCAGTCCCCACGGGGGACCACGCGCTTGCCGGCGAAGTGCCCGCACTTCTTCGGCCATTCCTGATCCTCGAGGAACACCCCCGCAGCGCCCGCAGCGTGCAGCATCCGGGCGGTGCGGATGGTGTTCAGGGCATTCCCGTAGCCGGTGTCGGCGTCCACGATCACCGGCCGGCCGCCCGAGTTGGAGCAGACACCTCGTGCCACCTCGGCGATCTCCGGTTGGGTCAGGTAGCCGAAGTCGGGTGTGCCAAGACGCGCGGCCGACACCGAGTATCCGCTGATGAACATCACCTCGAATCCGGCCTCGGCCGCGAGCCGCGATGACAAGGTGTCGTACACGCCGGGCATGTTGATGGTCGCGCCGCCGCGAAGCAGGTGCCGGATGGTCTCGGCGGGGCTCATCTCTCAGGGCTCCAGTCTCGTGTGAAGGTGTCGGCGGTGATGCCCTGCTCGCGCAGCTTGACCTTCTGAACCCTTTGTGTCGGAGTCTTTGGCAGCGCGTCGGTGAAGCGCAGATAGAGCGGCACCATGAAGTAGGGCATCCGCTCTGACATCCAACGGAGGCACTCATCGGGAGACGGGGTCTCGCCGTCGGCGACCGCCACCACGAGGATCTCGTCTTCTGAGCTTGCACCCTCGCCGGCCTTCACGCCGATGCACGCGGCCTCGGCGATCGCAGGGTGATCGGAGGCGATCTTCTCGACCTCCATTGAGCTGACGTTCTCGCCGCGCCGCCGGATGTAGTCCTTCACCCGGTCCATGAAGTAGACGTAGCCGTCCTCGTCCATACGGCCCAGATCGCCGGTATGGAGCTTCAGGTTGCGAAAGTCCTCCGCGGTCTTCTCCGGCATGCCGTAGTACGCCCGCATCACGATGTTGGGGATCTTCATGTCGACCACGATCTCGCCGGGCTCATCGGGCGGCAGCCGTCGGTCTGAGCCCGGCTCCACGATCGTAACCTCGTAGCCCGGGGCCGAGGTGCCGCAGGAGCCGAGTCGCGGCGGCCGGTCGGGTGGCATGTATGTGACGACGCCCGTTTCGGTGAGGCCGTAGCCCTCGAGGAACGTGATGCCGAAGCGCTCTTGGAACTCGTGGTAGATGTCTTTCGGCGCCGGCGCGGCGAGCACCCGCCTCACGCGATGCGCCCGATCGAGGTCCGAGGGGGGCTGGTTCCAGAGGAAGTAGATCATGGCCCCGATGGAGGTGAAGGAGGTGGCCTCTGCGTCGACGACCTGCTGCCAGAAGCGACTCCCCGAGAAGCGCTCGGCGAAGACCATGCGGCAGCCCGCGATCAGCGCGGGGTACGCGCTGATGACCTGAGCGTTGGAGTGGAAGAGCGGCAGGCAGGAAAACAGCGTGTCCTCCGCATCGATGCCCATCGCCTCTATGGCTCCACGGGCCGAGTAGTAGTCGGCGGCGCTCTGCTTGATGACGCCCTTGCTGCGGCCCGTCGTGCCTGAGGTGAACATGATCCTTGCGTCGTCGGTCCACGAGTAGGTGACCTCAGGCTCGGTGGCCGCTGCGTCCTCCAGAGCCTGGAACGGGACGAAGTGGTCGGACTCGGGGGGTTCGTCGGCGGCGGTCGGGAGCACGACGACCCTCTCGAGCCGGGCGAGGCTGCCCTTTATGGCGCTCAGCCGATCGAGGTACTGGTCGGCGATGACCAGAATGCGCGACTCGACGAGGTTGATCGGCCAGGCGAGAAAGTCGCCCTTGTA
>JAOTZF010000237.1 GCA_029861485.1 Thermoleophilia bacterium
CACCAGGAAGGCGGTCGCCGTAGGCGGGCCGATTGCCCTCCTGGCCCTCCTGATGACGTGGGGGCTTCCGGGATAGAGACCATTGGGTGTGCGTCGGGCACGGCGCGGCACCGTCTGGCAAGATGGCAGTTGGGAGAATCAAATGAACTGGTGGATACTCGAGCTGATCACCGTTGGCGTGCTACTCCTGGCCCTCGCGGTGCTGGGCCCCCTGATCAAACGTTTCGGCCGCAGCTATGCCGCCGACGTGTTCCGGGCAAACCCGCGAACCGGCAAGAGCTACATCATCCTCATGGATGTCGCCTACTACCTGATCTTCTCCGCCTACATTCTCTTCACCACCGTTTTTGAGCAGCAGAGCGGCTGGGCGGACACGGTGAACGCGGATCAGCTTCGGTCCGAAACGGTGCGGATCGGCGGCATGCTGCTCATCATGGGCATCCTCCACGGGGCCAACGTCCTCAGCTTGCCGATCATCGGCCGGTTGCTGGGGCTGGGCCGACGCGTCGACGAGGACGCCCGCGGACCCCGCGCCGCCTGATGATCGCGCTACCTGCCGAGTCGCCCTGGCGGCGGGTTGCCGGCTGGTTGCTCGCCGTGGCCGACCGGGCCGTGGAAGCTGTTGGGGTCGCCGCCAAGGTGGATCGTGATGCCCTGGTGGCCGATCTCTTCGCTGCCGAAGGGGCCCGCCTGGTGCGGCTCGCCCGCTTCTTCACGGACGATCGGAATGCGGCCGAGGATCTGGTTCAGGAGGCGTTCATCCGTCTTCACCGCGCCGCCCATCGCATCAACGACCCCGCCAAGGCGGCCCCGTACCTTCGTTCGATCGTCGTCAACCTCGCCCGGGACCACAATCGCCGCGGATTGATGTCGCTACGTCATCAGGAAGCCCTTCCAGCCGGCAGCAGTCCGGACGCTCCGGAGGATGTCCTGGTGGCCGGCGAGGACCGCCGCCGCCTGATCGATGAGCTGCGGGAGCTGTCGCCGCGCCAGCGCGAATGTATCGCACTGCGCTTCTACCTCGAGCTGACCGAAGTTGAGATCGCGGCAGCTCTGGGAATCTCGAACAACTCCGTGAAGACGCACTGCCGCAGAGGCATGGAGGCGCTGCGGCGCAGGATGGAGCATCCCGATGACGTTTGAGCAGTTGGTGGGCGACGCGTTGCACGCTGCAGACGATTACGAACCGAGCCCGGATCTGTTCGCCAAGGTGCAGCGCTCGATCGACGAGGACGCCGCCCATCGGCGCCGCGTCCGTCGAGTGATCATCTGGCTCGGTGTTGCCGTGGCCGCGGTACTGGCGTATCTGGCCCTGACGGTCGATGTGGTCGACGGCTCGATCATCATGTCGTTCCGCGCCCTCGAGATTCTCGTGACGGCCGTGATGATCGCTCTGGTGGCGGTCCTCGGGCCGGCGATTCGGCGATTCGGCGAAACCTATGAGCAAGCGGTCTTCTCCGCCCGTCCCGAAACGGGTGCCCGGGTGTTGCGACTCCTCGACATCGCCTACTACCTGGTGTTCGGCGCTTACATTCTGATGACACTCGTGTTCGATCCGACCCTGGAATTCGGCGGGACCCTGGCCGATTGGGTTCGGGCCGAGCTGGTGCGCGTTGGCGGGCTGCTCTTGATCATGGGAGTCCTCCACGTCGCCCTGCTCTTGGCGCTGCCGATTGCGGGGCTGGTGTTCAGCGCCAACCAGCGCCAGATGCGCCTCGCCGAGGGTGCAGTGTCGACCGATCCGCTCGCGGGTCGAGTCGACAGGGTGATCACTATCGGTGCCTGGATCATTGCCGGCCTCGCGGTCCTCCAGATGCTGGGCATCGTCCTCAACGTCGTCCTCCTCGGGGCGGGCGGATGAGCGCCGTGGCACCACCACCGGTGCGCCGTCGTCTGAGCTACCGGCACATCGCCCGGGAAATCGCCCGCGGCGGCCTCGCCGGGTTGATCACCGGGCTGGCCATGGGAGGCGGCGGTGCCCGGCTTGCCATGCGGATCGCATCT
>JAOTZF010000238.1 GCA_029861485.1 Thermoleophilia bacterium
CCACCCCTTCCTCTTGGCGGTCCAGCATCATCCTGAGCGTCAGCTCGATGAGCACCCTGGTCACCTAGGGCTCTATGAGGCGCTGGTAGATGCCGCCCGCGCATACGGGCGTTGATCGCCTCGAAAGCCTGCAGCTCACTGGGCATTGACGGCGAGCAGCCGAAGCACCAGCATTGCGCTAGACGCCCAAAGGAGCCGCAATGAGGATTCTGGTTGTCGCCAACGAGACCCTCGCGGGTGACGCAGTGATGGAAGAGGTGGCCTACCGGGCGCGCGGCCATGAAGCCGAGGTGCTGGTGATCGCGCCGGCGCTCCAGAAGAGCCGCCTCGAGCGCTTCACCGGGGGCAGCGACGCGACAGCGCGCGCGAACGCGGAGAACCGGCTGCGCGAATCGATCAACGCGCTGAATCGCGCCGGCTTTCGGGCCGAGGGTCGGCTCGGAGACAGCAACCCCCTGCAGGCGACGCTCGATGCGGTGCGGGACTTCCTCCCGGCGGAGGTCGTCATCTCCACCCATCCGGCTGCCCGCTCGAATTGGCTGGAGCGGCGCGTCGTGCAGAGGGCACGCGAGAAGCTCGACATCCCGGTGCATCACATCGTCGTGGATCTCGAGCACGAGATCGCGACCGTGGATGCAGATGCGCGCGGTGCCCGGGCGCCGCGACCGGAGCGCCTGAGGCTCTTTCACTTCGCCGACTACGACACGGCGATGCGCATTAGGGAGAGCGGCTTCCTCGATGAAGAGGACGACTCCGAGGGCGGGGCGGGTGTATGGATGATCGACAGCACCGTCGGCAGCCGCGGAGATGACCGCATTGCCTTCTCGGTTACGGCCTCGCTGGCCGAAGTCGCGCCATACGAGCGCTCACCAGGCTTCCACGAGGAAAGGCGCTTCTTCTTGCCCGCCGCGCTCGTCAACCGATTGGGCCCGGTGGTCGCGGTTGACGACGACACCGCCGAGTAAACGCGGGCTAACCCTGTGGCGCTCCCGGCCGCCGCGGAGTGAGGAGATCATTCACGACCTATCCGCCGCATCGGTTCGAGTGAAGCGTTGACGGGCCGGTCACCCTCGGGCCTCCCGTACCCCCTGACCACGACTGCCAGCGGCGACGCGGCAAGCGGCTACTCGGGTGCGCCCCTCGCAAAGAAGCTCGGGCTTGCGACGGCGCAAACCATCGCGCTGGTCGACGAGCCCGACCACTTTCGAGAGCTCGTCGAACCCGTGCCGGAGGACATCACCTACCGCACCTCGCTTCGAGGCAAGCCCGACATCGCGATCGGATTCTTCACCTCCAAGGCCACCTTCCGCCGCCGATTGCCCGCGATGGGCCGCGCCATCTTCCCCGACGGCGCTATCTGGATCGCCTGGCCGAAGCGCGCCTCCGGCGTGCCTACCGACATGACCGAGGACGTCGTGCGCAAGCTCGCGCTGCCGACGGGCCTGGTCGACAACAAGGTCTGCGCGATCGACGAGACCTGGTCGGGCCTGCGCCTCGTCCACCGCCTAGAGCGGCGCGGCGGGTAGCGCAAAGCCCCAGAGCGAGTTCCCCCCGATTCGCGAATCGGGGTCGGACGAACCTCGCCTAACCTGCTCGACCTTGTCGATCCACGACAACGGGCTCATGAGCGAGGAGCGCGCCTATTGGGATGGCGTTGTTTGCTCGTGGCGCAGGCATGCTCGGCTGACGCCGCCGATCCGACGGGGCGGGGCCCCGACCTCGTGCGATCCGTCCGCCTATCATGGCTGCGGGAGGCGCCCATGGCCGAAGAGATCGCAACCCGTTTCTGGGTTCGGGTCGTCGCTGATCAGGATTTCCGCGAGGCCCTGATCGCCGACCCTCTGCGGGCGCTGGCATCCACTCCGAACATCGACGTCTCGGCTGAGCAGGTCCGCCAACTCGAGCAGATGGACATCGAGGAGCGGAGCGCCTTCATCACTGAAATCGTGCGAGAGGTCCACTTCCGGGGCGCCACCGCCCGGTTCGGTGACATCGGCCGC
>JAOTZF010000087.1 GCA_029861485.1 Thermoleophilia bacterium
GCGCCAGGACAAGCCGCTGCACCCGCTCACCGAGGCGCGGCGACGCGCACCCGTCTACGACTGGACCGAAACACCGCCAACGCCGGAGTTCCTGGGCCCGCGACTGATCGACGACCTCCCCTTGAGCGAGCTCGTGGACTACATCGACTGGACCTTCTTCTTCCACGCCTGGGAGATCCGCGGCAAGTACCCCGCGGTGCTCGAGCACCCCGAGCACGGAGCGGCAGCGCGAGAGCTCTTCGACAATGCGCAACGCTTGCTCGATCGGCTGATCAGCGGCCGAGAGCTCCGGGCCCGCGGTGTCTACGGCTTCTGGCCGGCGGCGAGCGACCAGGACGACATCATCGTCTTCTCCCCCGATGACCGCAGCGTAGAGATCGCTCGCTTCCCGATGCTCCGCCAGCAGCGGAAGAAGGCCGACGACAAACCCCAGTACAGCCTCGCCGACTTCGTGGCGCCGCGCGGCAGTGGCGCACGCGATCATATTGGCGCGTTCGCGGTAACCGCCGGAATCGGCGCCGACGATATCGCCGCTCGCTTCGAAGAGCAGCTCGACGATTACTCGGCCATCTTGGTCAAGGCACTCGCTGATCGCCTGGCGGAGGCCTTCGCCGAGATGCTGCACGAGCGTGCCCGCGGGCAATGGGGGTACGAGACCGCGGGGCCCCTCACCAACGAGCAGCTGATCGCCGAGGACTACCGCGGCATCCGTCCGGCCTTCGGCTACCCGGCGTGCCCCGACCACACCCCCAAGCGCGACCTCTTCCGGCTACTCGGTGCGGCGGCGCTCGGGATGGAGCTCTCCGAGAGCCTCGTGATGGTTCCCGCCGCGTCGGTCAGCGGCATCTACCTCGCCCACCCCGAAGCGCGCTATTTCGCGATCGGCCGGATCGGACGCGACCAGGTCGTTGACTATGGGGCCCGCGCCGGGATGACGCTGGGTGAGGCAGAGCGGTGGCTCGCGCCCAACCTGGGGTACTAGCCGGACTCCTGAGGGCTCATTCCTCGAGGATGAAGGTGACCTTGAGGTCCACTCGGTACTCGACGACCTTGCCGTCCTCAACGACGACCTTCTGCTCCTGAATCCAGGCCCCCTGGACGCCCCGTAGGGTTTCCGTCGCGCGCTCGATGCCCTTCGCAACGGCGTCCTCGAAGCTCTCGGTCGACGAGGAGATGATCTCGGTTACTCGAGCAACACTCGACATGACACTCCCCATGCTGGTTCTCGTTCGCTCCCTCAACGCTATGCCGTCGCCCCTCCGCCGACAAGTGGGCCGGCCCGAGGCCCGATGAGACGCAGCGAGCTGAGGGCCCTCGGAGTGGAGCTCCCGCTGCTTCCGACGGTGGTGCTCGGGGCGCTACCAGGCGACGGACGCTGGGGCGAGCGCCTGTACCGCCTCGGCCTCGACGTCACCGCGAGCGGCGCAGCCGAGGACACGCTCAAGACGTGGACCGCTGCCCGCGACGCCTCAGGGCGCCGTCCGGCCAAGGCCCGCTCCAGCGCCCCGGCAGAGCTCATCGCCGCCGGCTGCGTGATCGTGGAGACCGTAGCCCCGGCCGATGGTGGGTACCGCATCGGGGATGACGAGATCGTGGTGATCGTGGACGGTGCCGATCGGGCGGTCGAGGATCCAAGCGCCATCGCGCGGCCGATCGTCGAGGCCGCCCGCGGTACCGACCCGTCCAACCTCTGGATCGGCGCGGGCCCCGGCCTGCACCTGCTCCCTGAGAACATCGTCGAAGAGAAGCTCGCCGCGCTCGTCGAGGCAACGTTCCAGGCTCGACTGGCGCTCGCGAAGGACCAATTCGACCTCTGAGCGCGGTGCGGCCGGGCTGGGTCTCACGCCTCGGCCCCTGGATCGGAATCGGGACCAGCCCTGCAGCGCTCATGCTGGGAGGTGGGCTGGGGCAGGATCTCGACGGCTGCTGGCTGGCCTCCTCGGCAGCGATCGGCATCGTCGCGCTCACCCTCCTCGCCACGGCGCAAGGAGCGCTGGGCCAGAGGCGCGGCACCAACATCAGTGGCGTCCTGGCGGGCCCCCTCGGCCGGCTCGGGGCGCGGCACGTCGCATCGTGGGTGATCGTCGCGATGATGCTCGGCTGGTTCGGCGTGAATGCGGGCGTCGGAGGGACCGCCCTCGGCCGGCTGCTCGGCGCCTCGGACGCCGCGGGGATTGCGCTGTTCGCGCTGATCGTGCTGGCGGTGGTCTGGCGGGGCCTCGGCACCCTGTCGTGGGTGGCCCTTGCCGCGGGTCTCGCGACGGTTGGCATCGGCGCATACGGGGTCATCCTCGCCCTTCGGGATACCGGGGCGCGTGCCGCGGAGACCGGCGGCGGCGATCTGCCGGCGGCGCTGGCGGGCGCGACGCTCGTGGTGGGTTACGGTGCGGCCTTTGCGCTGCGCTCGCCGGACTTCACGCTGGATCTCGCCAGGGGCCGGCACGTGCTCTGGTGCGCCGTTGCCGGGCTGAGCGCGCCACTGCTGATCTTCGTGGCCGCGGGTGCGGCCCTCCAGCGGGCGACCGGCACCTGGAATCTCGCCGAGGTGCTCGTCGAGCTCGACGCCGCTCGCGTCGCGCAGCTGTTCCTCGCCGTCGGCTTCACAGGTTCGGTCATGACGAATCTCCACTCGGGCGCCGCAGCCCTGATCGATGGCAGCCCCACGAATTCGCGCGCTGCAGCCCTGGTGCTGATCGGCGCCGGTGGCTCCGCGCTCGCCCTCGCAGGCCTCGCCGACCGGATGCTTGGCTACCTGGAGTTGATGGCGGTGTTGGCGCCGGGACTCGTGGTCCTGAGCGTCCTCTACTGGACATCCGGCTCTGTGACTCGCGACAAATGGGGTATTCCCGCCCTCATGGCCTGGGCGCTAGGGTTCGTGGCTGGCGTCGGTCTCGGTCTGGCCGGGTCGCCGCTTGCCCTTCCGGGGGCGCTCGCGCTTACCGGCGGCGCATACTTCACCATCACAGCCGTCCTCGGCCGTCGAGGACAACCTTGGGAGACGAATGACGAGCACTGCCCTTGACCTGAATGCGCACGGCATCTCACCGTCCGGCGAGGTCTTCGCGAACCTCTCCGTTCCGGGCCTGTACGAGCGCGCGCTGTTACAGCCCGACGTGCACATCGCCGAGGGGGGCCCGCTGGTCGTGGAGACCGGCGTGCATACGGGGCGGGCCCCCAAGGACAAGTTCGTGGTCGAGGAGCCCGGCAGCATAGATCGCATCTGGTGGGGCAGCATCAACCAGCCCATCGCCGAGGACAGCGCGAGCGGCCTGAAGCAGAAGCTGCAGGCCCACCTGAGCGCCCAGCCGCAGCTGTTCGTGGTCGACGCCTACGCGGGCGCCCACCCGGAGCGGCGTCTCAACGTCCGGGTGATCACCGAGAGCGCGTGGCATGCGCTCTTTGCGCGCACGCTGTTCATCAACCCGTCGCCGGAGGAGCTCGCCAGTCAGGAGACCCAGGCGGTCGTCTTCCACGCGCCCACCTTCGAGGCCGACCCCGAGGTCGACGGCACCCACCGCGGCAACTTCGTGGTGTTGCACCCGACCGACCTCACGATCTGCATCGGCGGCACCCACTACGCCGGCGAGATCAAGAAGTCGATCTTCACCCTCATGAACGACCGCCTGCCACAGCAGGGCGTGTTCCCGATGCACTGCTCGGCCAACGTGGGCGACGACGGACGCTCGGCGATCTTCTTCGGCCTCTCCGGCACCGGCAAGACGACGCTCTCCGCCGACCCCGAGCGCGGGCTGATCGGAGACGACGAGCACGGCTGGGCGGACGACGGCGTCTTCAACATCGAAGGCGGCTGCTACGCCAAGGTCATCAACCTCTCGCCCGAGCAGGAGCCCGAGATCTGGGACGCCAGCCACCAGTTCGGCGCGGTGCTCGAGAACGTCGTGTTGGACCCGGTCACCCGGAGGATGGATCTCGAAGACTTCAGCAAGACCGAGAACACCCGCAGCGCCTACAGCCTCGAAGCGGTGGCGAACTCGGTGCCGGAGAAGCGCACCGGCCACCCGAGCGCTGTGATCATGCTCACCGCCGACGCGTTCGGCCTGCTGCCCCCGCTGGCGAAGCTGAGCCGCGAGCAGGCGATGGACTACTTCCTCGTGGGCTACACCGCGAAGGTCGCCGGCACTGAGGTGGGCGTCGTCGAGCCTGAGGCCACGTTCAGCGCGTGCTTCGGGGCTCCGTTCCTGCCGCAGCCACCCAAGGTCTACGCAGAGATGCTCGGCCGGAGGCTCGACGAGCACGGCTCCGGGGTCTGGCTCGTGAACACCGGTTGGACCGGCGGCCCCTACGGCGTGGGCCACCGCATGCCGATCTCGGCCACGCGCGCAATCGTGCGCGGCGCGCTCTCGGGTGAGCTCGCCTCGGCCGAGACCCGCACGGACCCGATTTTCGGGCTCGAGGTGCCGATCGAGGTGCCGGGCGTCGACTCGTCGCTGCTGAACCCGCGCGAGACCTGGGACGACCCCGCCGCGTACGACGCCAAGGCCAAGGAGCTCGCGGGTCAGATCGCGGGTCAGGCAGCGAAGATGCGGGCAAGCTAGAGCCCCACGGTCGCTGACTGCCCGACGGGCGGCAATCTCAGCGCGCGCGAAAGTGCGGCGGCCGCTTGCCCCGAAAGGCAGCGAGCCCTTCGCGGAAATCCTCCGAGGCGAACGCCACGCGACGGGCCTCGTCGGCGAGTCGGGTTGCGTCCTCGCCCGGTAAGCCGTGGGCCAACGCGTCGATGACTCGGCGTGTGCCCGCGACCGCCAGCGGGGCCGAGGCCGCAACGGCCTGGGCCTCCTTACGCGCGACTTCCCAGAGGTCGCGGTCTCGCACGACACGGTCGACCAGACCGATATCCCGCGCCCGGTCTGCGGTGATCGGCGTGCCGGTGAGAAAGAGCTCCTTCGCACGCGGCGCCCCGAGAGCCGCCACGAAGCGCTGCAGGCCCTGCGCGGTGTAGACCACTCCGATCTTGGCCGCGGGCATACCGAATCGGGCCCGTTCGGCGGCGATGCGCCAGTCACACGCCATCGCGAGCTCCAGCGCTCCGCCGAACGCGGCGCCGTTGATCACCCCGACCACGGGAACGGGGCACTCGCGGAGTGCCGCGGCGGCGCGGCCCAGGTGCTCCTCGGCGGTCGGCAAGTAGTCGACGAGCCCGCGGGCGTCGTGGTCGCCGAGGTCCAGGCCGCTCGAGAAGTGCCGGTCTCCCGATGCACCGAGAAGTGCTACTCGGATGCTCTCGGCGGGAGCGCGCAGGGCCTCGATCAGTGCGTCGAGCACAGGCCCGTCGAGGGCGTTGGCCCGCTTCGGATTGTCGATCCTCAGGCTGAGCGTGCCATCCTCCTCGTCGGCGAGGAGTCGACCGTGCTCAGAGGTGGTGTCGTTGGCGTCGGTGCTGGTCATGGGAGCCGGAGCGGTGGGCTCGTACTACGGGGCGCTACTCGGGCGTGCCGGTCACGACGTGCGCCTGATCTGCCGCGGTAGCCATCTGGACGCGATGTCGCGCAGCGGCGGCATCAGCGTCGCCGAGTCCGACGGGACCCTATGGCACCAGGCGGTGAGCGCGACGCAGCGCCCCGCCCCACCACCCCCAGATCTCGCCCTGATCACCACCAAGTCCCATGACACGCTCGCTGCCGCCGAGGCGCTGGCGCCGGTCATCGGCGACCGCACCATGGTGCTCTCACTGCAGAATGGCGTCGAGAACGTGTCGCGAGCCGAGCGCGCGCTGGGCACTGGCCGCGTGCTGGCGGGCCAAGCCTTCGTCGGAGTCTGGATCGACGAGCCCGGGATCGTCGTGCATGGAGCCGAGGGACGCGTCAGCATCGGGGATCCGCTTGGTGGCGTCACCGAACGTGCAAAGCGCGCCCACGGTCTGCTTGCGCAGGCATGGGACGTCACCCTCGCCGATGACATCGTCTTCGACCAGTGGAAGAAGCTGCTCTGGAACGCCGGCTTCAATGCCCTCTGCGCGATCACCGGCTGCACTGCCGGGCAGGCGCTCGCCGAGCCGTCCGCCGCCTCAACCGTGCGCGCGGCAATGCAGGAGGTGGTCGCCATCGCGCGCGAGCACGGCATCACCCTGAGCGAGGCAGATGTGGAGGAGATGGCCGCCGACAACCCGCAGCTGCGCGAATATCGCCCGTCGACCGCGCGCGACCTCGATGCAGGCAAGGCGGTGGAAAGCGACGCCCTGTGCGGGTTCATCTCGCGAGAGGGCGCTCACCTCGGGGTGCCGACCCCCGTGAACGATGTGCTCGATGCGCTGCTCGGCTTGCGCCAAGCCCCGAGCTAGTAGCTACCCGAGGCCGCC
Organism: Thermoleophilia bacterium; assembly: GCA_029861485.1. Lineage (GTDB taxonomy): Bacteria > Actinomycetota > Thermoleophilia > Miltoncostaeales > Miltoncostaeaceae > CAMYIK01. Next base: position 6,317 of record JAOTZF010000087.1, read on the forward strand.
AACAGGACCAGCCCCAGAGGCGCGTTGTACGCGGCGTGCTGAGCCATGGACCAGAGAATTCCGAGGCGGGCCCGGTTGTAGCCGAGCACCACCCCGCCGAGCGCCTGCGGCAGTATGAGCAGCGGCGCGGCGACGATGGTCACGAGTCCGGACTCGCTGAAGGAGTAGTTGCCCAGGTGAATGAGCCCGAACATGACCGCCGACCCGTAGAAGAGCCATCGGAAAGAGCCTCTCCAGAGCTCCGCGATGCGGTCTGATGCCCTCGCGCTCGCCATGGCCCCGACGCCTAGCACGATCAGCACGAATGCGATGCCCAGGAAGACGACCAGGAGCGGGAGCGGGAGCAACCAGGGGAAGAGCGCACCCAGCACGACACCGGAGACGACCAGATAGAGGCCGCGGAAGCTCGTCAGCGGAAGCCGGAAGGCGAGCTCCTCGGTAAGCGGGGCGAGCACCACGGCGAGGATCAGCACCACCGGGGGAGAGAGCCCCTCGTCTCCGACGAACTCCTCCCCCTCGATCAGGCTGGCGCCGACTGCGAGGAAAGGCGCGGAGACCAGGAGAGCGAGGAACTGGAGGGCGACCAGCTTCGCCCAGGTGAGGCTCGGTTGGGGATCGGGCGGAACCGCTGGGGTGGGGGTGCGCAGATACCCGATCAGGTCCGGGATCAGGCGCCGGCGAGCGGGCGAGCTGGGCGGGAGCGAGGTCGTGGTCACCGCGCTCATTGTGACCTGCCGCGGGTCGTGCCGGGAGGGATCCGGCGCCACGCAACCTCGGAGAGACTCACCCGAGGGTAGCGTCCTCGACGAGCCGCGAGACGACCTCTTCGAAGCCGATGCCCGAGGCCTCTGCGGCCTTCGGCAGCAGCGAGGTGTCGGTCATGCCCGGGATCGCGTTCACCTCCAGTACCCAGAGGTCGCCGGCCTTGTCGAGGATCATGTCCACCCGGGAGAACCCGCGGCAGCCGAGCACGCGGTAGCACGCGAGCGCCAGCTGGGCGGCCTGCTCGGCGACCGCATCGGGGATGTCCGCGGGGGCGTGGAGATCGGTGAGCCCGACCGTATAGCGCGCCTCGAAGTCGTAGAACTCTCGGTCAACCGGTACGGCCTCCACAAC
>JAOTZF010000088.1 GCA_029861485.1 Thermoleophilia bacterium
CCCCTCAGCCAGGCTGAGCGGCAGCGCGCCGAGGCGGTAGCGGCGTCGTGGGGTTTCGACGGCCTCGAGCAGACGGCGCCGATCTCGGTGGTCGGCACAGGACCGGATCTCAACAGCGCAACCGACAACGGCCTGCAGCGCGCGGCATGGCTGTTGGATTGCTCCGTACCCGAGGTGCAGAACCGGGCCACGATCACCGGTGGCATCGAGATCGGGCGGCATCCCGGGGTCGTGCAGGTGACTTTCCGCGCACCCCTCGACGCCATCGAGCGGCGCGGGTTCCTACCCCTCGTCCAGGACCAATACGGAGCGTAGCGCGGTGACTGCGACCAGGCTCGCTCGCGTACGGGCCTGGTCGCGCACCGAAAGACCTGCGGCTAGACCCAGTTGTTCTCGCGGGCGACCAGCAGGGCCTGCGCCTGGCCGCTGACCTTGAGCTTCCGGTAGACGTGGTGCAGGTGATTGTGGATCGTCGACGGCGAGCAGCCGAGACGATGGGCGACCTGCTTGGCGGTCTCCCCCTCGGCGAGCAGGCGCAGGACCTGGACCTCGCGATCGGTGAGCCCCGGCGGCCGGCGCGGACCCTCAGCCGGGCCACCCCCGACGATGAGCTGCTCGAAGGCACTGACCGGAAGACCGCTGGCCTCGACGCCGCTGCGGGCGACCTGCATGTTGTCGCCATTGCCTGCGGAGGCCCGCACCAGCAGGTTGCCGAGCCAGACGCTGCGCTCGACGACGTTGTCGGGTGGAGACGGCGCGTGGTGAGAGGCGATGGCCTTGATGACCTGCTCGGGGAAGCCCCAACGCTCGCCGAGCCACGCACCCACGCGGGCGTGGTCGACGCCGAAGACCTCGCGCTCTCCGCCCGCAGCCCGCTCGAGCTGAGCGGGGTCGACAGAGTCCGCGATGGATGCCAGGACGATCTTCCCGAAGTCGTGCAGCACGCCGCCCAGCGACGCAACCTCGGCCAAAGCGCCTGCACCGAGCGCGCGCGCGGCGCGCTCGCTCATGTCGGCGACCTCGCCGGAGTGGCGAAGAAAGCTCGCGCGCGTCGTGCCATAGAAGCCCATCGAGGTGCCGGTGAGCCGGTACGTCTTGCGGCTGGTGAGCAGCGTCGCGAGTCCCCGGTGCCCGCTGCGCTCGATCGCGTCTTCGATGGAGCTGATGGGTCCGCCGCGCTCGCTCGCGCCAAGACGCAGCACGAGTGCCGTGACCTCAGGGCTGCGCACGACGCGCGCGGCGAGGCTGCGCCTGGTGACCGTCGAGCTTTCGAGGGTCTCGAGGATGCCGCTCACGACGACGGCCGGAACCGCCAGCGACTCGGCGTGGTCGAGTATCGCCTGAGCGCGCGGAACCCGAGAAGGGGCTGAGCGCTTGTTGGCAGAGGCGGTTGTCGGGGAATGACGGACCCGCGAGCTCATCCGTCTCCCCCAGAGGCCTCGAGATAGCCGTCGTCGGCGAGCGACCTGAGCGCATCAACGACTTCGGGGGTGAACTGCGTACCGGCGCAGTCCTCGAGCTCGGCCAGCGCCGCGTCGACCGGGATCGCGTTGCGGTAGGGACGATCTGCCGTGAGCTCGTCGAAGGCCTCGGCGACGCCGATGATCTGGGCTTCGGTAGGAATGTGTTCGCCCTCCAGGTTGTCCGGGTAGCCGGTTCCGTCGGCCCGCTCGTGGTGGTGGCGGATCCAGAGGCGAACGTCGTTGAACGGGGTGCCAGCAAGTAGCTGGGCACCGATGTCGGGGTGCTCGCGCACCTCGTCCTGCGCGGCGACCTCGAGCTCCTCGGGGGAGCCGAGCGTCTCCTCGCTCATCGAGATCTGTCCGATGTCGTGGAGCATCGCCGCCACGTAGACCCGCTCCGCGCGATCTCGCGGCAGGCCCATACGGCTGGCGAGCTGGCGGGCGATCCGCGCGACGCGCATCGCATGCCCGTTGGCACCGCGGCGGCCGTCGACGGCGTCGGCCAGCATCCGGAGCGACTCGGCAATGGCGTCATTGCGCTCCAGGTCCTCCGCGACCTCGTCCTCGAGGGAAGCGGCGATGTCTCGCTCATAGACGAAGGTGCGGTCCGCGCCATCGCCTCGCGCCCATCCGAGCGCCCGCGAGGCAGCCTCTCGCAGCTCCTTGGCGGAACCCGCGCGAGCCGGGAAGGTTGCGGCGCCCACCGAGAGGGTGTTCGACATGGTGAATGCTTCCGATTCGCGCACCTTTGCGCGCAGCCGGTCGGCGATCAGGACAGCGTCCATCGTCTCGACGTCGGAGAGAATGACGCCGACCTCGTCCTCACCGACCCGGCAGGGAACGTCGCCTACGCGCAGATCGGAGGACGCGATCTGCGACAGCGCGATGAGATCCTTGTCGAGCTCCGCACTCGCGTTATCGAGAGCCATCACCAGCACGCTTACCGAGCGAAGGTGGCGCTCTGCGCGAGCGGTCTCCTGGGAGAGCCGCTCTTCGAAGTACGAGCTGCCCGGCATGCCCGTGGACGGGTCGACCAGAGCGCGGCGTTCGCTTTGCTCGCTGCTGCCCGCTTGGAGTTGCGGCGCGATGGAGATCCCGAAGTCCGTGAGGGCGTTCCTCTCGGCGCTGCCGAAGTCCTCAGCGTCGGCAGAGAGAACGATCAGCGTCCGCTCGCCCGCCTCGGCTCCGAGCCCGACGGCGGCGACGGCGGCGAGCCCTTGGCGGGCCAGCGGGCCGTCATCGATGGATCCACTCCACACATCTCCGAGGGCGAGCGGCGGGGCCGCCTGAGGAAGCAGCGAATGAAGCTCGGCGTCGCTGACTTTGTAGAGACCGTCGTGCCACATGCGGGCCGACGGTGGCTGGCCGCTGACGAGTACCGCGGCGCTGCCGTGCAGGAGGCGGCGCGCCTGGGTGACGATGCGAGTGGCGACCGTGTCGAGATCGGCGGGAGGACCGACCTGCGCGATGGCGGAGGCGACGCTCGTGCGCCAGGCCTGCTGCTCGGCAACGACGTGCTCGAGTTCCGCGGCGCGCAAGCTCAGTGCGAGGCGGTCGGCAAACGTCTCGAGATCCTCGTAGCCGAACTCACCGCCCCAGAGCGCGATGGAGCCGAACTCGCAATCGCCGATCCGCAGATCGACGATCCAGGGGCTCTGCTCGGGGCGGGGACCCGAGCCGAAAGTCAGCGCGTGCTCAGTGGCTCCACGCCAGTCGAGCTCGCCGTGGGAAGCGGCGGTGAGCTCGCGCAGAGCGCCGACAGTCGCTTCGGCGGCATGTGCCGGACTTCCTTGAACGGCCGCCTGGCCGGCCTTCCGAAGATGACCGTGTACCAACGACATATCCCGCTTCCCTGCGGACATATGACCTCCGTGTCGTGCTGCGCTGATCTCCTATCGGCCGCCGCGGGCCAAAGCTGAAGTCTTGCCCGCGGCTTTTTACCCCTCTGAACGCCGGCGCAGCTCGTCTTCCAGGCGGGCAAGCTCGTCCGGGCTGGTCGTGCCCATGATCGGCTCCGACGACGGGCTTCGTCGCCGCCAGGTCAGGACGAGCAGTGGAATCAACATCAGGCCGACGACGACCGCGACGAGGGGTACCAGCCAGGCCAGCAGATCGAAGCCTTCCTTCGGCGGGACTGCCAGCACGCTCGGCCCGAACTCCTCGACCAGAGCATCGATGATCTCTTGCTTCGAGTCGCCCTCCGCGATGCGCTCGGCGATGAACTCCTTCATGTCCAGCGCAACCGGAGCCTCCGAAACGTTCAGCGGCGTGCTGCACGTGGGGCACTTGACGTCCCTGGCGACCTCGTCGACGGTGACCGCCAGCGCACTGGCCGGAAGCGCGAGGGCGAGCACGGCGACGAATGCCAGGAGCCACCTCACAACACGGCCTCGATGGCCTCCACAAGCTGCTCCTCCGCAGTGACGGGCCCAACTCGCAGGGCGGCGACGCGGCCCTGCCTGTCGATGACGAAGGTCTCGGGCACGCCCGTCACCTCGAAGTCCCTCATGGTGGAGTCGTCGCCGTCGCGCACGGACGGATAACTGAGCCCGAACTCCTCGTCGAACTGCTTGGCGTTGCCGGTGAGGTCCTGGACATTGACGCCGAGCACCAACAGACCGCGGTCGCGGTAACGCGACCAGAGCCGCTCCAACACGGGCGCCTCGGTGCGGCATGGAACGCACCAAGAGGCCCAGAAGTTGAGCACGATAGGAGTGCCGCGCAACTCCGAGAGCCTGACGGAGCCGCCCTCCTCGATCGAGCCGCCACCTACCAGCGCGGGTAGCTCGAAGTCGGGAGACTGGGGGCGCTCATTCGCCTCGACCGCGCGTTGGATCGAGTTGCCGCGCTCCTGGTTGAGCAGGCCGACGGTCATCACCGCGAGCAGGGCAACCACGCCCAACCCGGCAGCGACCGCCGCGACCAGGCGCCCCCGGCCGGGCCTCTCATCGGTCTCGAGATCGTCACTCACCCAGGGGCGATGCTACCCCGACCGCCGCCGGCCGCGAGACGACCCCGTCATCTCAGGGACGAACGGTCCTGAAAGTCCACGACCGGCGCGCAGGCAGACCGTCCTTGTCGCGCACGATCACCCGCACCCGGTGCTTGCCTTGGGGGAGATCGACGACTGCGCGCAGTCGACCGCGGCGCAGCTTCGCCGATACCCGCGTGCCGTTGACGAGCATTCGTGTGCGACGCGTCACCAACGGCGCGTCGTCGCTTACCGGCACGCTGATCGTGACCCGACCGCGGGAGAGCTTGAACGAGTTGGGCCTGGGCAGCGCCCGCGCCACCGCGATCTTCGGCCGCGAGTTGACGACACGGAAGCGCCATTGGCGGATTGCGGACTGCCCCGCGGGGTCGGTGACCTTGAGGATCGCCGTATGCCGTCCGACCTTCAGGCGGGTCGCAAACCGCGCGAGCCCCCGTGAAATCGTGGGTCTGCGCCGTTGCACCTTTCCGTCCACGACGAGTCTGTAGGCGGCCGGGGCAAGCGCGTCATCGTCGACCACGCGGGCCCTGAGCACGACCTTGCGCCCCCGCACGACGCGGTCGGGTCGCGGGCGGACCGCGGCGATGACGGGCGAGGTGTCGGGCGGGCCCAGGGGTGCATAGGTCGCGAAGCGGCTGTCGGCGCCGGACGCGATTTGGGCATCGGCGAGCGTCGCGTCGAGCGTACCGCCCGCGGCAATGGGCGAGGTCGGCTGTGCCTGCCAGGCACCGGCGTTACCGGGCTTGTCGTCCTCGTAGACCGCCAGGCCGGAGCGTCGGAGGCCCGACAGCTCAACCGCGCCAAGGCGGTAGCGAAGGGTCACCGCGCTGGTCGCGCCCGATCCGGTGTCCTTTACCCGAATGAACCGGTTCGTGCTCCGGAGCGCGCTGGGCACGGGCGTCAGCGCGGCGCGCTGCGCGGCGGTCGCCGCCGACACCACGACGCCAACGGGGTCGCCGGGGAGATCGAGCACGCTGTCGAGGAACGTCAGGCCGGTGAACTCGCCGCCGGTGCGGGCGTGCGGCGAGAAGCGAATGTCACCGCGTCGGTTGGTGCCGTTGAAGCGCGTGTTGGCAAGGCGAAAGGCGCCGCCGCGCCCGATCGTGACGCCGAAACCGCGGTTGCCCGCAACCTGCGAGCCGATGACGGCATGGCCGGTCCCGCGGGAGATCGCGAGCCCCGACGCCCGATTGCGCGTCAGCACGCTCGATTCCACCGTCGTGCCGAGCGATGTCTCGTGATCGTTCTCGATGCCGTTGCCCCCGTTGCCCTCGGCGGAGAGCCCGATGATGCCGAGGCCGTCGACGTCGCTGACCACGTCGACGCCATCGTCGCCGTTGCGCAGCACGGCGCCGCCCTGGACGAGGTACGGGCCGGTGCCGGCCAGCCGGTTGAGGCGGATGCCGTCGCCCGCGGCACCCGATACCAGCGCGCGGTTGATCAGCACGCCGCGCACCCGGTCGACGCTGATACCGGCGCCGCCTGCGCCCGCGACGACCACCCGCCGCAGCTCGATATTGCGGGCACTCGGCCGCGGCCCGACCTGGACTCCGATGCCGCTGGGCCGCAGACAGCGCAGGCCCTGGATCAACACCCCGCCGCGCAACACGTCGATGCAGCCGCCACGGGTGTTGTTGGTGCCCCCGGTGCCGGAGATCGTGACCGTCGCGCCGCGCGCAGGGCGAACCGCGAGGTTCGGCTCCAAGACGGCGAAGTCTCCGTAGGTCCCGCGCCCGATCACGATCGACCAGCGCCTGCCGTCGTTACGCCGGCGCAGCGAGCCGGTACGGGCGCGCTTCTCGGCGACCTGGATCGCATCGGGGCCGGTGATCACCGCGCCGATGCGTTGGTTCTGGGCGTTGCGGAGCTCGACCTGCCCGGCAGTGGGCGCGGCGATCGCTGGTGTTGCCATGGCCCCGAGCACGGCTGCGCCGAGGGCCAGAGGGAGGAGGCGGGCCGTCATGACTCCCTTCTCCCCGACCGATCGGGAGCGCGCAACCTGCCGCGACGGTCTTCGAACACTTCTCTTAGGCGACTGGTCGGCTCCCCAAACCTGTCCGACGCGTAGTCCGGCTTTCAGGGGCCGCCGGTCATGAGCTCGCTGATCGCGGCCGAGGTGTCGTCCGCGGCCATCAGCGCCTCCCCAACCAAAACCGCGTCGACGCCCGCATCCTGGAGTCGCCGAATGTCGTCATGGCTGCTGATGCCCGATTCGGCCACAACGACGGTGCCGGCGGGTATGTCGGCCAGCAGTCTGAACGTGGTCGAGAGATCGACCTCCAGCGTGTGGAGGTTGCGGTTGTTGACGCCGATCACCTCGGCGCCGGCCTCGACCGCGATCTCGACCTCTTTCTCGTCGTGCGTCTCGACCAGCGCGTCGAGGCCGAGCTCTGCTGTCGCAGCCATCATCTCGGCGAGCCGATCGGCGCCGAGTCCCGCAACGATCAGGAGAACCGCGTCCGCCCCGGCAACCCGGGCCTCCAGCAGCTGGTACGGGTCGACGATGAAGTCCTTGCGCAGCAATGGGATGTCCACCGCGGCACGGGCCGCCATGAGGTCCTCGAGGCTGCCACCGAAGTGCCTATGCTCGGTCAGCACCGAGCAGGCCCGGGCGCCGGCGCGCTGATACGCGGTGACGATCTGCTCCACGCTCGCGTCGGGGCGAATCTGGCCCCGCGACGGGCTTGCCCGCTTCATCTCCGCGATCAGGGAGACGCCCGCGGCCACCAACGCCTCCGAGAAGGGGCG